>JAOAFI010000031.1 GCA_026416375.1 Patescibacteria group bacterium
ATTAGCAAATACTTGACAAGTCTGCTAAAATAATGTATCATAAATTTTATGATAGACATAAATTATCAACCAGCAGAAAATCAAGAAAACGTATTGGAAAAATACACGATTAATCTTACTGAAAAAGCCAGAAATGGCCGTCTTGATCCTGTGATTGGAAGAGATGAAGAAATAAGAAGAATTATCCAAATATTATCACGCCGAACAAAAAACAATCCAGTCCTTTTAGGTGATCCAGGAGTTGGAAAAACAGCAATTGTTGAAGGATTAGCTCAAAGAATAGTTGATGGCGATGTTCCTAATGTTTTAAAACGCAAAGAAATTATTGTTTTGGATTTAGCTGGACTTTTAGCCGGATCTGCTTTTCGAGGAGAGTTTGAACAAAGATTAAAAAAATTAATTGATGAAATTAAAAAAAATGACAATAAATATATTCTTTTTATTGATGAAATTCATACATTAGTTGGCGCTGGTGCTGCTGAAGGAGCTGTTGATGCTTCAAATATTTTAAAACCAGCATTAGCCCGAGGAGAATTGCGAACAATTGGCGCAACAACTGTCAAAGAATATCGTCAATACATTGAAAAAGATGCTGCTTTTGAAAGAAGATTTCAACCAATTTTTGTTGATGAGCCAACTCCTGAAAATACTTTAACAATTTTGCGGGGAATCAAAGAAAAATATGAATTACATCATGGAATAAAAATAAATGATGATGCTTTAATTGCTGCTGTTAATCTTTCAACTAGATATATAAATGACAGATTTTTGCCAGATAAAGCAATTGATTTAGTTGACGAAGCGGCCTCTGCTGTCAAAATTGAAATTGACTCAATGCCCTCTTCTCTTGATCAAATCAAAAGAAAAATTATTCAGCTTGAAATTGAACTTCAAGCTTTAAAAAAAGAAAAAGGCCTTGAAACAAGAAAAAAAACTATTAGTCAAGAAAAAGAAAAATTAGAAAAAGAATTTGAAAAATTAAAACAAAAATGGGAAGAACAAAAAAAAATTGTTGAAAATCTACAAAAATTAAGACTAAAACTTGATCAATTAAAAGGAGAACTTGAACAAGCAGAAAGAGAGGTCTTACTTGATAAAGCTGCTCAACTTAAATATGGCGAAATTCCCTCTGTTGAGAAAAAATTAAAAGAAGAAGAAAAAAAATGGCAATTAATACCATCAGAAGAAAAAATTTTAAAAGAAGAAGTTACCGAGGAAGATATTGCTAGAATTGTAGCTAAATGGACAGGAATTCCAGTTGAAAAACTTTTAAGAAGCGAAATTGAAAAATTAATAAATCTTGAAAAAGAATTAAAAACAAAAGTTGTTGGACAAGATAAAGCTTTAGAAAAGATTGCCAAAGCTATAAGAAGATCTAGAGCTAATCTCTCTGATGAAAATCGGCCAATTGCTTGTTTTCTTTTTCTTGGGCCAACTGGAGTTGGAAAAACTGAAACTGCTAAAGCTTTGGCTTCAACTCTTTTTAATGACGAAAAAGCAATGATAAGAATTGATATGAGCGAATATCAAGAAGCTCATACAGTTGCTCGATTAATTGGCGCTCCTCCTGGATATGTAGGATATGAAGAAGGGGGTCAGTTAACTGAAGCTGTTAGAAGAAAACCATATTCAATTATTCTTTTTGATGAAATTGAAAAAGCTCATCAACAAATCTTTAACATTTTCTTACAAATTTTTGATGAAGGAAGATTAACTGATGGAAAAGGAAAAACTATTGATTTTAAAAATACAATTATTATTTTAACTTCAAATCTGGGAAGTGAAGTTTTTAACGAGAAAATCTCTAAAGAAGAAAAAGAGAAAAAAATCTTTGAAATTATTAGAAAATTTTTTAAACCAGAATTAATTAACAGACTTGATGGAATAATAATTTATAATCAATTAAATGAAGAGATAATGAAACAAATTATTGAAATTCAGCTTGAAGAAGTAAAAAAAAGACTTAAAAAACAAAATGTTGAAATTGAATTTGATGAAAAACTTAAAAAATATTTACTTGAAGTTGGTTTTGATAAAATATATGGTGCCAGACCTTTAAAAAGAATAATTAATGATTTAATTATTGATGAAATTGCTTTGCAGCTAATTGAGGGAAAAATTAAAAAAGGAAATAAAATAAAAATTGATATTGAAAAAGATAAAATCATTTTGATATGATTTATTTAATATGGAAAAAACAAATCAACAAAATCATTCATGGATAAATAAATTAATTAATTTTATTGGCTATTTTTTCTTAATTTTAGGAATATATGCTTCAATAAAAACTTCATTTAATTATATTTATTATAAAAATAAGTATCCTTTAAGTCCTGCAATTAGTTTTAATCCTTTTTATTATTATCAAACAGAAGAAGATTGCCAACAACAATTTAATTATCCAGTTTATGATGAAAAAGGCAATCCTAAAGAACCAGCTCCAGCAGAGAAAAAAATTCAGGAAAAAAATATTAAAAACTGTCTTGAAAAAGTAAAAAAACAAAGAGAAGAAAATAAAATTAATGATCTTTGGACAGCTATATTTTTATTAACTCTTGGAACAGGTATTCACCTGACAAAAAGATTTTATTTAAGATAATCTCTTAATTTTCTTGCTGTGTCTTCCATTGTTTCTTTGGAAAAAGTTTTTTGATCTGGAATAAAAGATGTTTCTTTTTCTTCTCTTGGCAAAATATGAATATGAGCGTGAGGTACTTCTAATCCATGAGTAACATAAGTGATAAAATAAGGCTTTAAGGTTTTTTTCATCGCTTGAGTTATCTTGTAAACCACTCCCCAATATTTCTCAAAATTAGAAACATCATAAACCCAACGATAATGAATTTTTGGAATTACTAAAGTATGGCCTAAAACCCGCGGAAAAATATCTAAAAACGCTAAAAAATCATCATCTTCATATACTTTATAACAAGGCAGTTCTTTTTTAACAATTTTGCAAAAAATACAATCAGTCATTTTAATTTATCGATTTTAAATTTTTAACTGAAATTTTCTTGCCCGCAATCGCTGAAGCGATAGCTTCTGCAGACGGACAACTTTTAATTTACCCTCTAGCCTCAGATACTTTTTTGCATCTTTCAATAAAAACTTTTTGAGCTTGAGAAATATTTTCTGGTTTTCCGCTCCAAGCTTTTAATCCTTCCTGCTGTAGCGCTCTTCCATAAGAATAGCTTAACTGCCATGGTAAATCATTTTTATACATTTCATTCATTTTTTTCAAATATTCAGTTGCTTCGTCAGGAGAAAGCCCGCCAGACAAAAAAACAATTCCTGGCACTTCTTCTGGCACAGTTTTTTTCAAAACTTTAACTGTTTTTTGAGCAATTTCTTCAATAGTTGGTTGATTTTTGCTTTCTTTTCCAGCCAAAACCATATTTGGTTTTAAAAGCATTCCAGAAAAATCAACATTAAATCTTTCAAGCCATTTAAAAACATCTTCCAATACTTCCTCTGTGGCTTCCTCGCTTGTTTCAATATCATGATCTCCTTCTAAAACTAAAACTTCAGGTTCAACAATCGGCACTAATCCAGCTCTTTGAGTAATTAAAGCATATTGAGTTAATCCAATAGCATTAGCAACTCGGGCTTCTTTTGAAGGTAGATCATCTCCTACTTTATAAACTGCTCGCCATTTAGCAAAAACCGCTCCCATTTTTTTGTATTCTTCATATTTTTTCTCAAGATTATCCAATCCTAAAGTAAAAGTTTCTTCATGATTATTAAATTTATAAGTTCCCTCATCGGTTTTTATTCCAACCAATATTCCTTTTTCTTTTAAAATATCAGCAATCATTTTTCCGTTTGATAAAGGATTACGCAAGGTTTCATCATATAAAATAATTCCTGAAATATAATTTTCAATTCCCTCCGTCTCAACCATAATCTGGCGCCACATAGAGCGATTTTCTAATGTTGATTCAACTCCAATTGAAGATAATCTTTTAGTCATTGTTTTTAAGCTCTCATCAGCTGCTAATATCCCTTTTTTTGGAGCAACTAATTGTTTGGTGATTTGATTAAGATCAATCATTTTAAAAATTAAAAAAACTTATAAAAAAACATTTATAAGTTTAATAACTTGACAATCTTTTGTCAAATATGACAAAATATAACCGATGGATAGAAATTTAGCCTTAGAATTTGTCAGAGTCACTGAAGCAGCAGCAATTGAAGCTGCTAAATGGGTTGGTCGCGGAGAAAAGAAAAAAGCTGATGGCGCAGCGGTTTCTGCAATGAGAAAAAGATTTAATCAGGTTGATTTTAAAGGAAAAGTGGTTATTGGCGAAGGCGAAAAAGATGAAGCGCCAATGCTTTATAATGGTGAGATTGTTGGCACAGGACAAGGTCCAGAAATGGATTTGGCAATTGATCCTCTCGAGTGTACTGATAGTGTTGCTTGGGGCCGTTATAACGCTATTTCAGTTATCGCTTCAGGCAAAAAAGAGTCGTTGCTTTCTGCTCCTGATACTTATATGGAAAAACTAGCGGTTGGAAAAGAAGCTTCAAATGTAATTGATTTAGAAGCCCCAATTAAAGATAATTTAAAAAAAATCGCTAAAGCCTTAGGCAAAAATATTAAAGAACTAACTGTAATGGTTTTAGACAGGGAAAGACATCAAGAAGTAATCAAACAAATAAGAAAAGCTGGCTCAAGAGTAAGGCTTATCACTGATGGCGATGTTTCAGCTTGTATTGCTACTTGCCTTCCAGATTCAGGAATTGATGTCTATATGGGAATTGGCGGATCAACTGAGGCTGTTTTAGCAGCTGTTGCTATGAAAGTTATAGGAGGAGAAATCTTATGCCGTTTTAAGCCAAAAAAAGAAGAAGATATTTCAAAAATAAAAGCTTGCGGTATAAAAAACCTTCAAGAAATTTTTTGTGCTGATGATTTAGCAAAAGGAAAAGAACTTTCTTTTACAGCAACAGGAGTAATTGAAGGACCTCTTCTTGATGGCGTAAAATTTGAAAAAGAAAGAATTATTACTCATTCAATGGTAATAAGAGGAGTTTCTGGAACAATAAGATATATAAAAACCTATCATCATTATTATAAGTAGAATAATATTATAAATTTAATTCATTTTAACTATGATAAAAATTGGTCTTAATGGTTTTGGCCGAATTGGCCGAGCTTTTACTCGAATTTCTTTAAAAATGGGTTTGGATATTGCACTAATTAATACTCGAAAAACTTCAAATGCAATGATGCGCTATTTATTGCAATATGACTCAGTTTATAGAAAATTTGAAATGGAAGTTAAAGAAGACAATGACGGAATTATTGTCAATGGAAAAAAAATCTACACTTCCCAATCTCCTGAACCAGAAAATATTCCCTGGGAAAAATATAATGTTGATATTGTTGTTGATGCAACCGGCGCTTTTACCAAAAAACCAGATTTATCAAAACATCTAAGAAGAACTGTTAAAAAAGTTATTTTAACAGCTCCAGCAAAAGATGAAGAAACTCCATTTGTGGTATTGGGAGTTAACGACGATATTTTTGATTTTAAAAATAACAATATTATTTCTATGGCTTCCTGTACTACCAATTGTGCTGCGCCAATGTTTAAAGTAATAAATGATAATTTTAAAATTATCAGCGGATTTTTAACAACTACCCATGCTGTCACTGCCAGTCAAAGCATGCTTGATGAAGCTAGAAAAAAAGAAGACCGTTCTAGAGCCGCAATGATAAATATTATTCCATCAACAACCGGCGCTGCCAAAGCTGTTGGTAAAGTTATTCCAAACTTGGCTGGAAAAGTTGACGGCATGTCTTTGCGAGTGCCTGTGCCAACTGGATCAATTACCGACATTTCAGCTATTGTTGAAAAACAAACAACAACAGAAGAAGTTAATGCTTTATTTAAAAAAGCTTCAGAAAATTATTTAAAAGGAATTTTAGATTACAGTCAAGATATAATTGTTTCATCAGATATTATTGGCTCACCTTATTCTTGTATTTTTGATCCTTATTATACAAAAGTGATCAATGGAAATTTAATAAAAGTTTTTGGCTGGTATGATAATGAATGGGGCTACTCAACAAGACTTGTTGATTTAGTAAAAAAAATTAGTCAATTTATTTAATTTCAAAATATGAAAAAAATAATTTACATTGATGAAAAAAAAATAAAAAATAAAAAAATAATTCTTAGGGTTGATTTTAATGTTTCTTTAAATCCTGATAATACTATTTCAAATGATGAAAGAATTAGACAATCTTTACCAACAATAAATTATTTATTGAAAAATAATAATCAATTAATTTTAATTTCTCATTTAGGCAGACCAAAAAAATATGATGAAAATTTTTCTTTAAAAATTATTATTCCAAAATTAAAAGAATATCTTCCCGAAATCTCTATTTCTCTTGCTAAAACAATTGAAGAAATAAAAATAAAAAATGATAAAATTATTGTTTTAGAAAATATTAGATTTTTTCCTGAAGAAAAAAATTATTCAACTATTTTTGCGAAAAAACTTTCTTCTTTAGGAAATATTTATGTTAATGATGCCTTTGGTGTTTGTCATAGAACTGATACTTCGGTTATTGGTCTTCCAAAATTTTTACCTTCTTATGGTGGTCTTTTATTAAAAAAAGAATTAACAATAATTGATAAATCATTAAAAAAAATTAAAAGACCATTTATTGCTATTATTGGAGGAGCAAAAGTATCAACAAAAATTGGTCTTCTTGAAAAACTTTCAAAAATTACTGATTATTTGATAATTGGAGGAGCAATGGCTAACACTTTTTTAGCATCAAAAAATATAAATATTGGTAAAAGTTTTTGTGAATATGATCTTATAGAAATAGCCCGTCGATTTCTTTCAAAAAAATTAACCAAAAAACCTTATATCATTCTTCCAAAAGATGTTATCATCTCTGATTCAAAAGAAAGCAAACAATCAGAAACTGTAAAGATTGAAAAAATAACAAGTAATAAATCTATATTTGATTTAGGTCCTGAAACTCTTGCTGAAATTGGTAATGTTATAGCCAAAGCAAAAACAATTATTTGGAATGGACCTGTTGGTTATTTTGAAAACCCAATTTTTAAAAACGGAACTGATTTTATTTATTATTCAATTACTCAAAATCAAAAAGCAGTTTCAATTGTTGGCGGAGGTGACACTATTGCAGCAATTTCTAAAAAAGAATATCTAGATAAAATAACTCATATTTCAACAGGAGGCGGAGCTATGCTTGAATACATCGAAAAAGGAACTCTTCCTGGAATTGAAGCGTTAAAAAAATAAGAATTTAAGATTTCTATTAGGGTTTTGTTTTTACAATCTCAATCACTTTGTTTACTTTTTCTTTTGATGAAACATTAAAAATATTTTTTGTTTTTAAAATATTTGGCAAATAATCTTTTCCAACCACCTTATCATCTTTTAACCAATAAATATCTAAATCTAAATAAGTATTTTTATTCCAAAAAACTCTATAATTATAATCTGGAAAAATAAAAATCATTCCATCAGCTCCTTTTAACTCTTTTTTGTTTTTGTAAAACATTAGTCCTTTTTGCCATTGATCAGATGTTTCCGCTTTAAGCAGTTTATAAATTTTATTGTTAATTTTATAGTAATAAAAATTGTCTATTTTTTTTTCTTTATAAAATAAAATAATTAAAAAAATAAGAACAAAAACAAAATAAATAAAAAATTTATTCATAAATATGATAAAATAAAAAAATTCGGAGCGTAGTTCAGATGGCTTAGAACGTGCGCTTTGGGAGCGCAAGGTCGTGGGTTCAAGTCCCACCGCTCCGACATTTAATTTTATTTAACAAATCCTAAAACTAATTCTCTTAATTTTGATTCGGGATCTTTAGCTTTAATAAAAGCTGAAGCTAAAATTACTCCTTTAGCTCCTAATTCTAATGATTTTTTCACATCAATTTTATCATTAATTCCAGCTCCTACAATTAAAGGAGTTTTTAATTTTTTTGTTAAAATTCTTATATTATCTTTTTCACTATCAATCATTGAAATTCCGCTGGCAATAAAATTTTCTTTCTCATAACCTATAAAATCTGGTTTGTATTTCTCTATTTCAAAAGCTAAATCAACACCATCAGTTAAAATTAAAGTCTTTAAAAAATATTTTTTTGCTTTTTCAATTGTTTTTATAATTAGTTCTTTAGAAATTTTATGTTCAGAATGATTAATTATTACTCCATTTGCTCCTGCTTCTTTTATTGAAAAAGGAGAAATCCAACCAAAATTTCTTTCTGGCTCAATTGGATCAATATGTTGTGCCCAGACTTCTATTCCAAGCTCTTTTTTTACTCGATAAATATCAGTCGGCTGAACTGCCGGAATAATCTCAATTCTTGTCTCTTCTTGAATTTTTTTAACACAAGATAATAATTTTATGGCATTATCGCCTGTTGCTTCTTTATATGTTTTTAAAGATAAAAAAATCATAAATTATTAAAAATTATTCACGACAACAATCAACTGCCTTTTTTACCAACTCTCCCAATTTTTCAAAAACAGATATTTTTTTTTCTTCTGGCTTTTTGTTTTCGCTTAAAAAATTAATTTCTTCTTTATTTTCTCTTTTAACATCTTTTAAATTAATCAACCCTAAATTTAAACCCCAAAATAAACTATATAAAGAATGTGATTTTTGAAACAAATCAGTAGCATTTTTTTTATCTCCTTTTGTTAAATATTTTGTTCCAACTTCCATTAATCTCATGGATGATGCAAGCAAATGTTTTGAAATACACCAAACTTCTCCTTCATAATCTTTTATAATTTTTTTCAAAAGAGTTTTTCTTATTTCTCTAACCTCATTTAGAATATCAAGATATTCTTCTTTTCCCGTTTTGTTATAAGTAAAAAATAAATGTTCTTCAATTGAAATCAAATTCATAATTCCAATAGATAAATCTTCATCAGAAGATAAATCTAATTTTTCTCCTTTTTCTAATTTTTTAATTTTTTTTAAAAATTCATTGATATCAATTTTTTTCATAAAACTCTAAAAAAGATTAAACTTATAATTGATAAAAACAAAAATGGAATAATAACCTTTTGATAATAAAAAAAAACTTTATCATTGTTTATTTTTCGCAAATATTTATCTGTTAAAACTCCAGCAAAAAAAACAATTGAACCAATAATTATTCCAAAAATAATTTTATCAATTCCAAAAAAAACATTTCCTTTTATTCCAATCATTTTATTCCATAATAAAAATGGAATTGTCAATAAATAAAAGATAAATAAAGATAAAATCTCTCTTAAAAAAGGTTTTAAAATTTTTTTCTTTGAAAACCAATCTGAAAGCCAAAAACTCATTGAAACAATTAATCCTCCTATCCAAATTCCACTTATTAAATCATCAACGCCCAAAACTCTTGTTAGTTCAAGACCAGCTCCAACAGCAATTGTACAAACAGGACAAACAGAGTAAATTGAATTTACAAAAAAATAATTAAAAATAAAAAGCAATATTAGAAAAATAAAAAAAATATTTATTAATTTCATTTTTTATTTTTGTTGATTATTATTAAAATTTTTAATCTTGTTTTCAATCTGTTTTATAACATCAGGTGTTCCAATAAAACATTTACCGTCGCTATATAAAAAAGGAACGCCAATCGATGAAATATTCAATCCGCAGTTTTCAGCAACTTTGTTTAATTCTTGAGCATTTTTTTGATTATTCCAAACTTCTTTTTTTTCAATTTTTATTTTTTGTTCAACTTTATTTTCATTCATCCATTTTTGAACATCTTTACAATGAGGACAAGTTTCTCCATAATAATAAACATTTGTTTCTCTTGAAGGAATTTTTATCTGAGTATTTTTTTTATTTTGAGAACCAAAAATAATATATCCTAAAATTAAAATAATTAAGGAAAAAGCTCCAACAGTAAAAATTATTTTTTTATCCATATAAAAATTTTAAACTATTAATAATTAATATATTATTTTAACTGATTATTTTGTTTTGATAAAGCGCTTAAAGAAATAACGATAATCATAAAAAAAGCTGTTAGTGCCATAAAAGGAATTGAAATAAAACCAAAAGAAAAATTAATTTTTAAAAAACATGTATTACCGAAACTAACTAAATCGCAATTAATTTCCTTAATTAATCCTTTTTGAATTAAATAATGAAATAAAGCAATTAAAAATCCAAACAAAGAAAGCCAAAAATGATAATAATATCCATTTTTGTCTTTTATTTTTAAAGAAATTAAACTAATAAAAACTTGTGGATACATAAAAATTCTTTGATACCAACATAATTTACAAGGAGGCCATTTTAAAATTTCAGAAAAAGATAAACTTCCAATTAAAGATAAAAAACTAATCAAAAAAATCATTTGATAACCAAATTTTTTTAGAAAATTAAAAAGATTTTTTTTTGTTTTCTTAAAAAATAAAAATAAAAAAACAACAAGAATTAAAAATAAACTAAATAAATTAAAATAAACAAAAAGCTGATAAATTATATTTTTCATATTTAATTTATAACTTTTATATATCCTCGATACATTCCCATTCCACAAGAAAAACCTATTTCTTCTTCTTTATTAGGAATAAACTCAAACATATTTTCTCCTTCTTTAAGAATCTGGTTTATGCCTAATTTTGGCACAACAAAATATCCTTGACAGCCCAAAACATTTTTACCGATTATTTTCCATATTACCGGAATTCCTTTCTTAACAACAAAATTATTTGGACTATAACCATTACTATCAACCTCCATATATATTTCTTGAATACCTTTATTTATTTTTGCTTTGTTAATATTATTATTAATAAAAATAAATTTATCAAATATATTAATTCCAAAAAGAGAAGAAAAATTAATAATATAAGTTAAGCCTATCATAAAAATTAAGACTCCAATAAATTTCATAAAATATTCATAAAAAAAAGTTTTTTTAATTTTTTGAATTTGATTGATAATAAAAATTATTGGCATTGTTCCAATCGAAAAAATAATCATATTTAAAGAAGATAAAAATGGATCAACTAATCCCATTGAATAAAATTGAATTGACTGAGTAAAACCGCATGGCAAAAAATAAGTTGAAAAACCAACTAAAAAAATAAATTTTTTAGAATTATTGTTAACTTTTTCTTTTATTTCTTTATAAATTAAACTAGAATTTAAGAAAAAGAAAAACTTTTGCCAATTAAAAATTCTGGCTAATTCTAAGCCTAAAAAAATCATTAATAAACCGATTATTAATGTTAGAATTCCAGATAAAAAAACAGAATTAATAATTTGTTTTCCTATTAATCCAAAAATAAAACCAAACAAACCATAAGCAAAAATTCTGCCTAAAGAAAAAAACGATCCTGTTAAAAAATTATTATTATTTTTAGCAATTGAAAGATAAATTACTCCGGTTGTTGCCATACATGTTGAAAAAGAGGCAATAATTCCAAGAAAAAAAACTGAAAATAAAGATAAATTTTGATATTTAAATTCTGGGATTAAATTTACTTCTTTTAAAATAAAAAAACTAATTATTAATAAAATTAAAATAAAAATAAAATCAAGCCAATTATTTTTTCCTCCAAAATCATTTAATAAATCTTGTTCTTTAATAATTTTATAACCATAAGGATTAATTAATTGATCAAGTTTTTTAATATCTATTTTTTTAGAATAATACAGTTCAACTTTTTGTGTTTTATAATCTGTCTTGATATCTTTAATATTTTTTATTGTTTTAAATTTGTCTTCAATTAAAATATTGCAGGAAGGACAATGCATTCCTTTTATTTTTAAAATTGTTTTTTTCATTTATATTTTTAAAATTTTTAATCTTAAAGAATTAAAAACAACAGACAAACTTGATAAAGCCATTGCTAAAGATGCCAACATTGGATTAATTTTTCCTATCATTGCCAAAGGAATCAAAATTAAATTGTAAAAAAAAGCCCAAAAAAAATTTTGTTTAATAATCAACAAACTTTTTTTAGATAAATTAATCGTCTTGATAATTGTCTCCAAATTATTATTTATTAAAATAATTTGGCTTGAGTCAATAGCAATATCGGTTCCTGAACTTAATGAAATTCCAACATCAGATTTTGTTAATGCTAAAGCATCATTTGTACCATCACCAACAAAAATTATTTTTTTACTTTCTTTTTTTAATTTTTCAATTATTTTTCCTTTTTCTTGAGGCAAAATTTCATAAAAAATATTTTCTTTTTTTATGCCTATTTTCTCTCCAACTGATAAAACTGTTTTTTTATTATCTCCGCTTATTAAATAAATATCATAATCTAATTTTTTTAATTTATCGATAACAGTTTTTGCTTCGTTTTTTATTTCATCAGCAATAACTATAGCTCCCAAAAGATTTTTTTCTTCATAAACATAAACAACTGTTTTTCCTTGATTTTTAAAATTAACTGCCTCAATAAAATCATCTTTTTCTTTTATTAATTTGCCAACATAAATATTTTTATTATTAATTATTCCCTCAACTCCAAAACCTGTTTTTGCTTTAAAATTATCAACATTAAAAACATTAAACTTTTTGATTTTGGCATATTGATAAATTGCTTTTCCAATTGGATGTTCTGAAAATTTTTCTAATGAACCAGCTAAATTTAAAATATATTTTTCAAAATCATTTTTAATTTTTAAATTTGAATTAACAATAATTTTTTCAACTTTTATTTGTCCTTTAGTAATTGTACCAGTTTTATCAAAAACAATAATTTTTGCTTTTGAAATAATTTCAAAAATCGATCCATCTTTTATTAAGATACCATTATTTGCTCCTTTTCCCAAAGACAAAGTCAAAACAATTGGAGTTGCTAAACCCAAAGCACAAGGACAAGCAATAATCAAAACTGAAATTGAATTTAATAATCCAACGTTAATTCCTACTTTTAAAGACCAAAAAACAAAAGTTAAAATTGACAAAAAAATAACAATTGGAACAAAATAAGAAGCAATTAAATCAACTAATTTTTGAATTGGCGGTTTAGACATTTGAGCCTTTTTAACTAATTCAATAATTTGAGAAAGAACTGTTTCTTTGCCAATTTTTTTTGCTTTAATAATAATTTTTCCTTGTTTGTTAATTGTTCCGCCAATCACAAAATCGCCTTTTTTTTTATCAGCATAAACTGATTCGCCAGTAATTGTTGATTCATCAATTGATGTTTCTCCATCAATAATTACTCCATCAACAGGAATTTTTTCTCCAGGTTTAACTAAGATTAAATCACCAATTTTTATTTGTTCAATAGAAACTATTTTTTCTTTTAAATTTGAAAAATTCATCAATTTTAGACTAATTTTTAATTAATACTGTTGCTTTTTTTGGATTTAATTCAATAAGTCTTTTTATTGAGTCATTAGTTTTTATCTTTGTTTTTTCTTCAAGATAACGGCCTAATAAAACAAAAGAAATAATAACAACAGAAACATCAAAATATGGTTCAAGTTTAGAGTTAGAAAATAAAGTTGCTATCAAAGAATAAAAATAAGCTGAAGTTGTTCCAATTACAACTAATGTGTCCATATTGGCTTTAAGATTTTTAAAAAAAATTCCTCCTTTTTTATAAAAATCAAGACCTAAATAAAATTGAACAATTGAAGCTAAAATTAATTGAAAATAATAATTTTTTAAAAAATAAGGAACATAATCCATTAACTTAGGAAAAGTACCTAAAAAAATTATTAAAGAAAAAATAAGTCCTAAAAAAACTTTTGTTTTTAATTTTCTTAATTCAATTGTTTTTTCTTTTTCTCTATTCAATAAATCTTCTTCAAAAAATGCTTCATAACCAATAAAAGATATTTTATCTTTTATTTCTTTTTTATTGATTTTTACTGTACTTTCAAGATAAACTTTTCCATCAACTAAATTAACTAATGCTTTTTTTACACCATTTATTTTTTTCAAAGTTTCTTCAGTATTATAAACACACGAAGCGCAATGAAGACCTTTAATAAAAAATTGATATTTAAACATTTAAAATAAAAAGGTTGATATAATTACACGTGACCGCGTGTTTTTATATCAAATCTAAATATAAAAATTAATATAAAAATTAACGATTATATAAGTCGTTAACTTTTAAAATTTCATCAATCATCTTTCTTTTTTTATTATCATTTTTCGAAGAAATTGCCTGATGAAAACATGATTTTAAATGATCACTCATTAATTGACGATGGACGCTTCGAAGAAGACCAATTAAAGCTAAATTTTGCTGCATGATATCAATACAATATTTACCGTTTTCTGCCATTTTAATAATTGTTTCAAGCAAGGTTTTTGATTTTTTTAAAGCAATTAAAATCTTTGTTCTATTATGCTTCATATTTAAAAAAATAATTTTTAAGTTTAATACCATTACCTATGGTATAGGTATAATAATAAAATTTTATAAAATAAATGTCAATAACAAAATTAAACTAAATTTATTGAAGAATCATTTAAAAAAGCTTTAATATTTTCAATGGTTGTTTTAGTGATTCTTTCAAGAGCTTCTTTTGTATTAAAAGCGTTATGAGGAGTAATAATCACTTTTGGATGATTAACTAATACATGATTTAAAACAATTGTTTTTAAGTCAACATCTTTTTTATATATTTTTGTTAATATCTCTGTCTCCTCAGCTAATTCTTTTTCTTCTTCCAAAACATCAAGACCAACTCCATCAAATATTCCTTTTTCAAGTCCTAAAATTATTGCTTCAGTTTCAACCACTGGCCCACGGGCAGTGTTAATAAGATAAGAACCTTTTTTAAAATCAAAAATATTATTTTTATTTATTAGATGATGAGTTTCTTTATTATAAGGAAGGTGAAGAGAAACAATATCGCTTTGAGAAACAAGTGTTTTTAAATCAACATAATCAAAATTATATTTTTCTTTTAATTCTTGTTTTTGGCTTCTGTTAAAAACTAAAATCCTCATCCCAAAACCTTGAGCAATTTTTAAAACCTCAAAACCAATTTTTCCCAAACCAACAATTCCAATTGTTTTACCAAATAAATCAATTCCTCTTATGTTTTCGTGATTGAAATCAAAATTTTTTGCTTGATTGATTGATTGATAAATTTTTTTGGTTAAAGTCAAAATTAAAGCAAATGTATGTTCAGCAACTGTTCGTGATCCATATTCTGGCACATTGCTAACTTTAATGTTTCTTTGACGGCAATAAGAAATATCTATATGATCAAAACCAGTTGAACGAGTAGCGATAAATTTTAAATTTGGCATTTTTTCTAAAATATCTTTTGCCAATTGAGAATAAACAAATGAAGAAATTATTTCTGCATCTTGATATTTAGCAACATTTTCTAAGTTTAATTTATCTTCAACCAAATAAGCTTCAGGAAAGTTTTTTATTAATAAATCTTTTTCCCAAGAAGCAACCTCAAAAAAAACAATTTTCATAAAAAATTTTTAATTGATAAAATAATTAAAATGAGAAAAAAAATTATTTATTTAATTTTATCAATTTTTTTTCTTTTTGTCTTTTGTTTTTTTTCATTTTTTGTCATTAAAAATTTTTTAAATCAGTTTGATTTTGATTTAACTTTAAAAATTCAAGATAAGATCCCAAAAAAATATGATTATTTTTTATCTTTTTTAAGCTTTATCGGCAGTTTTGAAATTTATAGCTTGATAATTTTTTTAATTATTTTAATAAGGAAAAAACTCATCTCTTTTTTAATTTTTATTCCCTTTTTAGGAGCCCATTTAATTGAATTTTTAGGAAAAGTTTTAATCAATCATCCAGGTCCTCCTTTTATGTTTGCTCGATATAAAACAATTTTTAACTTTCCATCATCTTATGTTCATCCAGGAGGAGCTTATCCTTCAGGTCATTCTTTGCGAACGGTTTTTGTTGTTTGTCTTTTAATATATTTAATATTAAAATCAAAAATAAAATCTTATTATAAATTTTTATTGATATTTCTTCTTTTAGTTTTTAATTTTTTAGTCTTAATATCAAGAGTTTCTCTTGGCGAACATTGGCCAACTGATGTTATTGGAGGTATTTTTCTTGGATTATCAAGTGTTTTTTTTGCTTTTTTATTTTTATAAAAACTTACTTTATTGTCCAGCCTCCATCAGCAACAAATGTTTGACCGGTAACAAAATCAGATTCATCTGATGCTAAATACAAAGCTAAATAACCAATATCATCTCCTTCACCTAATCTTGGATAAGGAGTTTGAGATTGATAAAACATTAATTGTTGTTTATCTTCAAGCATGCCAGTCATTTCAGTTCTGATAACTCCAGGAGCAATGCAATTGATATTGATTTTGTTTTTAGCATACTCCAAAGCAGCTTGGCGAGTCAAAGCAATCACTCCTCCTTTTGAAGCACAGTATGGACCAATCTGCTCAAAACCAACAAGCCCAGCAATTGAGGCAATGTTGACAATTTTTCCTTTCCCTTGATTAATCATATACGGAATTGTTTTTTTTATCGTATAAAAAACTCCTTTTAGATTAATGTTTAAGATATAATTCCAATCTTCCTCAGTTGTTTTATCAAAAGGCGAAAATCTTACTACTCCGGCATTGTTAATTAAAATGTCAATTTTGCCGTATTTTTCAATTGTTTTTTCAACCATATTTGAGACATCTTCCCATATAGAAACATCAGTTTTAACAAAAAAAGCTTCTCCTCCTTGTTTTTTAATCTCCTCAACAGTCGCCTGACCTTTGTCTTCGCGCCTGTTGGCAACAACTACTTTTGCTCCCTCTTTAGCAAAAAGCAAAGCTGTAGCTTTGCCAATTCCTGAACCTGCACCAGTAATAATAGCAACTTTGTTTTGAAGTCTCATAGTTTTTTTAAAAAATAAATTTTTAATAATTTTAAAATAACAAATTTTTAAAAAACAATCAAATTTTGTAGTAAAATATAAAAATATGAATTGGCTATTACCTGCATTTTTATCAGCATTTTTTGCTGCTTTAACTTCAATTTTAGCTAAAATAGGCATTAAAAATATTAATTCAAATTTAGCCACTGCCATAAGAACAATAGTTGTTTTATTTTTTGCTTGGGGTATAGTTTTTTTTCAAAGAGGAATAAAAGAAATGTCTCAATTATCAAAAACAAGTTTTTTATTTTTAATTTTATCAGGATTAACTACTGGAGCATCATGGCTTTTTTATTTTTATGCTTTAAAAGTAGGCGATGTTTCAAAAGTTGTTCCAATTGATAAATTAAGCTTAGTGTTAACAATAATATTATCTTTTTTTATTTTAAAAGAAAAAGTCACCTTGCCAATAATTATTGGTTCAATATTAATGACTATCGGAGCTTTAATAATTGCATTGATTAAATAATTTCAAAAATTCTTTCTTTTCTTTGAGGTTTATAATTATCAATTTTTACTAATTTTTCATCAGCTTTTTGATAATCACCAATCTTTCCTAAAGCTATTACCACCCAAGGAATATGATTTTTGTCTTTTATTAATTCTTTTGCTTTGTTGTGATCAAATCCAGCCATTTGATGAGTGTAATAACCTAAATCTTGAGCTTGATAAACTAAAGTTGCTACAGCCTGGCCTAAATCATATTGAGCATAATGATTTTCTCCGTATTTGCTATCTTTTATATAACAAGCAATAATTAAAACTGGCGCTTTTTCCGCCCATTTATTGCCCTTCATTAAAATTGAACAAATTTTTTCAAAAAAAGAAGAGTTTTTTTTAACAACATAAAAATACCAAGGTTGAAGATTATAAGATGAAGGAGAAAATCTTGTTGCCTCAAAAATAATTTCTAAATCTTTATCCAAAACATCATCGTTTGAAAAAACTCTCGGGCTGAATCTATTTTTAAAAATTTTATTAATGGGAATATTAGTTTTAGAAGTTTTTAAATTAATTATCTCTTGAGTTTTCATAAAACTTAACTTATACTAAATTTATAATAGTTAAAAACATTATAAAAAAATAAAAATATGAAATCAACTGATTTTTCTTTACCAGATAAAGACAATAAAATTCATAAACTTTCTAATTATCAAGGCAAATGGATTATTCTTTATTTTTATCCAAAAGACGATACTCCAGGATGCACTAAAGAAGCTTGTGGATTTCGTGATTTTTATCAAGAAATAGAAAAATTAAACGGTGTTGTT
>JAOAFI010000045.1 GCA_026416375.1 Patescibacteria group bacterium
TGCTAGAAGATATTGGAAAGAATATTTTTCTCAATTAGGAGTTAATCAAAATAGAAGAGAAAACAATGAAATACAAAAAACTCTTAATGCTGTTTCAAAATTTATTAGCGGAATAATTCTAAGATGGATTTTGTATCATAATTTAAGTCCTTATCATGGTTTTTTACATGAACCAACCAATTATCCATCATTAGTATACGATCTAATGGAACCTTATAGAGGATATTTTGATAAAATTGTTTTTGATATTTATAAAAAAAACATAGATTCATCAAATAATCAAGAAAAAAATCAAACTTTGCTTTTACCTAAATCAATAGAACAAATAAAAGATTTTTTAGATAAAAAAATATATGTTCATTCAACTCGCCAAATAGCTACTTTTCAGGAAATTCTTCATGGAATAGTTTTAGCTTTAAGAGTTTATTTAAATAAAGAAACAAAAAGATTTATTGTTCCTTTTCCAGAAAAACCAAATGGAGGAAGGCCGATCAATGCTGGATTTAAACTTTATGGACATACTGCTGGAGTTACTGATTTTTGGACTCAAGCAAAGAAAATAAGTCTTGATTTTTTAACAATTCAAGATTAATTTTTTTATTGTTTAGATAATTTATGGTTTCTTCAAAAATATTTAAATCTTTTCTATCTTTAAAAATATCTTTTATAAAACCTCTAATTGACATAATAAAAGCAGCCTGAAGATCAGCATCAAAGACATGACCGCAATCTTTAAAAGGACAAACAAATACAGCTGAATTTCCTCTTTCTTTTTTTATTTTTTTAAGAATTTTTTTATTTAATTTTTTAAAAGAAATTAAAACTTCGCTTTTTTCAAGAGGTGGACGAGTGAAACTTTTAATTATTTTTATAAATTCATTTTTTGATTCTTTAGTTTTTTCAAATTGATAATTTTCTATAAATTTATTATCTCTTGTATATCCATAAATAATTCCATAATTAGTTTTTATTTCAATTATATTTTTTATATTGTTACTATTTAGTTTTTTTAAAACAAGAATATTATCTTTTTCAAAATTTTCGAATAAAGAATATATGCTTTTACCACAAGCAGAACAAGTATAACTTGAACCATAAGCTGAAAGATTTTTACCTATTTTTCCTGATTCAAGAAAATCAACTCCCCAAATATGTTTAATAACTAATTTGTCGGCGTCATTATCGGGGATTGTGTCGGATTTTTTTATTGAATCATAAATCTTAGTAATTCTGCCACTTCCAGTTTCAAAATTACTAATCGAATATTCGTATATTATTGGTGATTGATATTTAATATATAAATTATGAATTTTATTTCTTATTTCGTTTATTGAATTTTCTCTTATTTCTTGAAGAATTGATGTTGATGATAAAAATAATCCTTTTTTGGCTCTTTCTTGAATTTTATGATAATGATCTTTTATTTTTCTTATATTTTTACTTTTTATGTAATTAGCTTCAATTATTTTTGGATTTTGTTGAGAAAAATCAGTTAAGCAATAAGCTATTCCATACTCTCCAGCATCAATGCCTAAATAAAGTTTATGATTAATAAATTGATTTATTTTGATTTCATTTTCTTTTACTTGTATATTAAAAGGAATTGAAATAAAAATTTTTTTGTCTTTTACCTCAAAATTTATTTGGTTTTTTTCAATATCAAAATTTATTTTATTTTTAACTTCTAAAATAAAAGAAGGTTCAGATATTGATATTTTTATATTTTGCCAATTTTTGGGTCTGTATATTAATTTTTCTAAAAATTGAATCTGATAAAATGAAGACGATATCTTGAAAATTAAATCTTCATTAATTTTTTCTATTTTTATAGGAAATATCATTTCTTTATCTATTAAAAAATAAGAAGTTTTTTCTTCAGGATTTTTGATTTTTTTATATACAAAATCATTATCTAAAATAACAAAATAATGATGATTTTTATTTATTACTTTTTTATTATTAATTATTAATTCTCTATAACTTATTTGATCATTTAAAAATTTAATAATAATAGGAAATTTTTCTTGACTTTTTATAATTTGAAGAGTGTATTTATTTGTTTCAAATTTTTTAGAGTAAATATTAAGTGTTCCTTTTAAATCAGAAAAAAAATATTGATTAATTATTTTATTAAATTCTTCATTATTATAAGATTCTTTTTTTTGAGTATTAATAAAAGAAATAACTTTTTCAAAGTTTTTAAATTTATCTTTTCCAATGTTAAATAATTTTTTTTGACTGTTTTCAATAAAAAAAGATATAAGGGATTTTGAAATTTCTAAATATTCAAGAGCTATTATTGGATTGTGATAAAAATTTTTATTTTGATTTGATAATTCTTTAAGCAAAAAATAAAAATCATATAAAAAATCTTTTATTGAGTTTTGTTTTTCTATGTTTTCAACTGTTTTTATAATTTTTTTATTTTGTTTTTCATAGGAGTTTTTATAAAAAGCATATTTATCTGGTTTTTCAAATATTTTATCTATATTTTGATCTTTGTTTATATATTTTTTTAAAATTTTCTTATATTCTTTTACTAAATAATTTGAAGTTATTGTTTTTTTTGCTAATTTATCAAAAAAAAGATCAAGAAGTTCATATATATTTTTTTTATAATTTGATGATTTTAAATTATTAAATTCTTCTAATAATTCTTTTACTATTTCAAAACCATTTTTTATTTTTAAACCTGTAAGGTTAATTATTTTTTCTAGGAATTCTTTTTTTGATTGACCATAAAAATTTATTGGCTTTTCAATTTTTTTAAATAAAAATCCAAAAATTTTATTATTTTTTATTTGATCTTCTTCATTTTTTTTAAGATATTTTTGAAAATAATAATTAACATTTGTTTTTATTTCTGATAAATAATCTGAAAAAATAGGAAATTTTTGGGTATTTTCAAAAATATCTTCATTTTTATCTATTAATTCTTTTAATGAATTTGATATTGATAATATTTTTAATTCTTCTTTTATTCTTAAATTTTCAATATTGATATTATTATTTTGTTTTTTTAAATTATCAATTAATTTTTCTAAGCCTTCTTTGAAATTTTTATAATTTTCTTTTGATTTAATTATTCTATTTATATAGTTTGAATACCAACTTTGAATTTTACCTCCAAAAATAGAGCGATATTCTTGCCAATTTTGATTTATAAATAAAGGTTTTCCTAAATTTTTTGCTTTTTTTGAAAGAAAAATTAAAGCTTGTTTTATTTTTTCTATTTCTAAAGAATCTAAATTTACTATTTCTAAATAAGCATTTATAATATCATCATATTTTTCTTCTAATAAAAAATTAAAAAAAATATTTAGATAATTTGATAAAGAATTAAAGTTATTGCCTAAACCTATTAAAGATTCAGTTATTTTATATTTATTATTATTATTATTAATTTTTTCTAAAAATTCTTTAGCTAATTTTATTCTTAAATTTATTAATTCTTCTAATGTTATTTGTTCATTTATTTTTATTAATTCAGGGATGATAAAATTTGTAATTTCTCCTATTTTGTTTTCACCCTCTTTTTTTAATAAATTTTTATCTATATTAAAATTTTCTTTCCAAAATTTATTTTGTTCGTTAGTTGTTTCTAAAATAAGACTCCCTTTTTCATCATAAAAAGAATTAATTATTAAATCAATAATTGATTTTGCTTCATTATTTAAAATTTTTTTTGACTTTTTATCTATATAATTATCTTTTAATATATTTATTAAAAGATTTAAAAATCCTTGTTTTGATGATCCTGATCTTTTTGAATCGGAGAGAATGATTTTTTCAATAAATTCTCTTTTTTTAAAATATGTTTTTATTTTTTCATTAGAATTATCAAAAATTTTTTCTGCCGTTGTTTTTTCGTTTCTAATTATTTTTATAAGATCAACAAGTGTTTTTGATGTTGGTTGAAATATTATTCCTGCCTTAAGCGAATCAACCCAAAAATCTAAAAGACTATAATTTTTTTTGTTTTTATAAAAATCTATAATATTACTTATTCCTCTGGTTTTTTGATCGTCGTTAATGAAATTATTAAAAATAAAATTATAATTATTTTCTTGATTTTTTTCGTAAGAAGTTAAAGGATATTTTATAGTTCTTATTATTTTTCCTTTAGTTTTCTTAATTCTTTCTATATGAATTTTATAACCTTTCATTTTTATTTGATGCGCTCAGGCAGTAAAGACTTTTAAAGTCTAAAGGCAACCTCAAAATTAAATAATTTTGAGGGGAAAACCACCTGAGCGCTTGGGTTAGGGACCCAAATAAAATATATAAAATTTATCTTCATATGTCAATATATTATTATTTAATTAATTGACTTAATTAATTTTTAAAAAAATTCCTCTTGACAAATGGAAAAAATATAGAATAATTTTTTTTATATTAAAAAAATAACATGAAAAAAAACACTTCAAAAAAGAAACAAAAAAAACCACCATTAGGAAATGGAAAAAATAATGAAATAATTGTCTACATATTTAATGTTGTTGAAGATGAATGGTCTTTTTTATCAACAGTCCAACCTATTGAAAAAAGATATGAAAAAATAAATAGTAGCAATATGGCAGCTGAATGTTATTTGTTTGCCAATGCTTCTGCTGATAATTTTTTTTATATCTCACCTATTGAAATTCCTGAAAATTTTAAAAATTATTTTTTAGAGGTAGTTGGTAAAAAAAATTTTGAAATTTTTGTTCCTCAGATGAAAACTGGACTTATTTGTAAAGATTTATATACTGATAAATCATTATTTTCTGATTTGATAAATAAATTAAGAAGATATGAAAAAATAAAATTAATAAGTTATGCTGTTTCTCCTGAATTTTTAGAATTAAAAGAAAGATTAATCCAATTAGGATTAAATGTTATTACTCCTGAAGCTCCTGATTTAGAAAATGCTTGGACAGTTAATTTTTATGGAAGTAAATCTGGTATAAGACAATTGGCTCAACAAAGTAAAGCTGATGAACCTGATTTTATTATGCCTGAAGGAATTATCTGTGTTGGCAGACTTGATGCAGCAAAAATTGCTGCTAATACTTATCTTAATGATAAAGGAGTAGTTTTAAAAACAAATAAAGGATCAGGAGGAGATGGAGTTTTAATTTTTAGAGAAGGAGAACTTCCAAATGATTATAAAATGTGTGAAAAAAGAATTTATGAACTTTTATCAGAAGATGGATATTGGGAAAGATATCCGATAATTATTGAAAAATTAATTAATGTTGATTATCGCTCATTTGGAGCTTTTCCAAATATAGAATTTAAAATTCATAGAAATGGCAAAATTGAAATGCTTTATTATTGCGTAATGATGGTAACAAAAGAAGGTAAATATTATGGACTTGATATTCATGAGGATGTTTTAAATGAAAGAATTGCTACTCGTATTACTGATACAGGTTATTATATTGCGGAAAAATATGCAGAAGAAGGATACAGAGGGCATTTTGATGTAGATATGATTTCTGCGAAAGGCGGAAAAATATATGTTTCAGAATCAAATACAAGAAATACTGGTGGGACTGATATATATAAATTAACAAAATATCTTTTTGGAGACGATTTTTTTTCTGATGTTTATGTATTAAATAGAAATAATTATAAATTTAAAACTAAAAAAAATTATTTAACTTTTGAAAAAATTTTAGAGATAACAAAACCAATTTTATTTAATAAAAAAACTAAAGAAGGATTGGTTATTTCTTCATCCATTTCTATTATTGAAAATAAAAAACTTCTTTATACAATATATGGAAAAAATAAAAAAAGAGCTTATCAATTAGAACAAGAACTTTTTAAACTTTTAGAAAAAATTAATTAAATGAAAAAAACAATAGTTCTTCTTTATAACCAACGTCATGTATATCCTGATCCAAATGATTATCGAAATCAAATTGAAGCTGATTTTGATGACCCACAAACAACATCTTGGCAAATAAAACACTTAAAAAATTTGGGATTTAATGTTATTCCTATTGAAGCCAATGAAAAAGCATATTTTAAACTTTATCGTTTAAGAAAAAAAATAGACTTAGTTTTTAATATTTCAGAAGGAATATATGGTCTTGATCGCGAAGCTCAATTGCCAGCAATACTTGAAATGCTTCAAATTCCCTATCTTGGTTCTTCTCCTTTAACTCAAGCAATAGTCTTAGATAAAGCAAAAACAAAAGAGATTTTAACTGCTTATAATATTTCAACTCTTTCTTTTCAAATTTTTAAAAATGAAAATGAAAAATTAAATAAAAAATTAAAATTCCCTCTTATTGTCAAACCTTTATCTCAAGGATCATCAGCTGGAATAACTAATGAGAGCGTTGTTTTTAATGAAAAAAAACTTAAGAATCAAATAAAAAAAATTATTAATGCCTTTAATCAGCCGGTTTTAGTTGAGTCTTTTTTAAAAGGAAGAGAATTTTCTGTGGCAATGATTGGCAATCCTCCAGAAATTTTGCCAATAATTGAACCAAATCATAAAATACTTCCTAAAAATTATTTGCCTTTTGATTCTTTAGAGGTTAAGTGGTATCTTGAAGAAAACGAAAAATTTAAAAATTATCTTCAGTGCCCAGCAAAAATTTCAAAAAAATTAGAGAAAAAAATAAAAAATATTTGTTTTAACACATGGAAAGCTTTAAATATAAGAGATTGGTGTCGAATAGATATAAAATGTGATAAATTTGAAAATCCTTATGTCTTAGAAGTAAATAGCCCTCCAGGAATTATTCCGCCTGAAGTATCTATGACTTCTTATTTTCCTTTGGCTGCTAGAGTAAAAAATATTAATTATGAAGAACTTTTAAAAAAATTGATAGAAGTTGCTTTTAAAAGATACAAAAAATAAAAAATGGTGGGCACGGATAGAATCGAACTATCGGTCTCTTCTTTATCAGAGAAGTGTTTTACCATTAAACTACGTGCCCTTTAAAAAAATTATAGCATATTTAAAAAAATAATTGTATAATATTTTTATGCTTTATTTTTCAGAATTATATAATAAAAAAGTATATACAAAAGATAAATTAGAATTAGGTAGATTAAAAGATTTTATTTTTTTAGCTTCTGAAAACTCTTTAATTACCAAAATAGTTATTGAAAATAAAAAAAAAGAAAAAGAAATAATATCATCAGAATATTTAATAAAAATTGATGAAGATATATTTATTGAAAAAAATTACTTGACTTCTTATTTAGAAGAAAATGAACTTTATTTAGTAAAAAATCTTCTTGATAAACAAATAATTGATATTAAAGGAAATAAAATTGTTAGAGTAAATGATGTTGTTATAAATAAAAATAATAATCAATTTTTTATTTTTGGAGTTGATATTGGTTTTATTGGTATTTTAAGGAGAATAAGAATTTTTAATGTTTATAAAATTTATAATTTATTAAGCCGTTTAAATATTAGATTAACTTCAAAATTTTTATCTTGGGCTGATATTCAGCCTCTTGAACTTGCTAGAGGTCAGGTAAAACTTAAAAGAAAAGAAGAAAAATTAAAAGAAATAAGACCAGAAGATTTAGCAGATTATCTTGAAAGAATCAATTTGGTTAATACTAAAAAGATTTTAAAAATTTTAGATATAGAAAAAGCCGCCGAAGTAATAAGTAATTTAAATATCAATTATCAGACAGCTTTATTTAGAAATTTTAAACCAGAAACATCAGCTAAATTTTTAAAATATATTGATCCTGATGAAGCAGTTGATGTTTTTTTAACTTTATCTAAAAAAAAGCAAGAAGCAATATTGGAATTTCTTGATAAAAATACAAAAAATAATATTTTGAAATTATTGGAACTTTCTAAAAATCCTATAGGAGCATTGATTACTACAGAATATTTGTATGTTTATTCTGATAATAGCGTTAGACAAGTGATAGATAAAATAAAAAAAGAAACAAAAAATTTTTCTGTTTTAGATTATATATATGTTGTTAATAAAAAAGATGAATTAGTAGGTGTATTTAGTCTTCATGAGATGATTCTTAAAGATTTAGACACTCCTGTTTATAAATTTATGATACAAAATGTTATTGTTATTCATTTGACAACCCCTCAAAATATTGCTATAAAGAAAATGTTAAAATATAAATTATATGCTTTGCCGGTAATTGATGAAAATAAAAAAATTTTAGGTATAATTACTTTAGATGATTTAACAGATAATATATTAGAAAAAATTTAATAAAAATAATATGAAAAAATTAATTGTTATTGCTGATTGGGCTAGTGATAGTTTGACTTGCGGTGAAGTAAAAATAGCTGTTGATGGTTATCTTAAAGATTTTTTAAAATCTGATATCTTTTTTATTTCTTCTACTCCATCAACTATTCATACAAGTTTTCTTTTAAATCAAATTGTTGAAGATGTAGAAAGATTTGGAAGACCGCAAGAAACTGTTATATTTCAAAATACTGATCCACGTCTTGATTATCAAGGACCAACAAAAAAAGCTGAAGGAGCAAAACCAATTATTATTCGTTTAATTTCTGGCATTTATTTATTGGGTCCGAATAGCGGTTATGATTTTTCAATGATTAGAAATAAAATTGAAAAAGTTTATAAATATGTTGGATTAAATGAGGAAGGTCAATTTCACTCTAGAGATTTATATGCAAGAATTTCTGCTCATTTAATGGATTATTTAGAAGATGAACTTGAATTAGAAGAAATTTCAATAAACGAAATTCCTTATTTAAAAGGTTATTATATTGGTCATATTGATAATTTTGGAAATATGAAAACAACTATTACTCATGAGGATTTTAAAGGCAAATATGAGTATGGTGATGTTATAACAATTAAAATAAACAATATTATTAAAAAAGTTAAATATGTTTCAAATTTGTTTGGCGGTATTCCTGGAGAATTAGTTATTTATCCTGGATCATCTGGGAAAAATGATAATAGATTTTTAGAGATTTCTGTTTGGAGATATTTTACAGAAGAAAATCCAACAACAGGTATTCATGAATTCAATTTTCCTAAAATAGGATCTCCTATAGAAATATTAAAATAAATTTATTAAAAAATAAAAATTTAGTAAATAATTAAGTTTTTTTTAGAAGACTTTTTATATTAATGAAGTTTTTTTAAGGCTTTCTTATATTATATCAAATTTAATTTATTTTTTCAAATTTAGTCTATAAAACGGGTTAGGATAAATAAAAAAAGAAAGGAGGTGATCCAACCGCTCCTTCCAGAACGGTTACCTTGTTACGACTTAACCCCCATCGCCGACAATATTCTCTCCCGACTAAGTCGGGATTCAAATATCATCGACTTTGTTGGCTTGACGGGCGGTGTGTGCAAGAGGCAAGAACGTATTCACCGCGGCATGACTGATCCGCGATTACTACCAATTCCGCGTTCATGAGGTCGAGTTGCAGACCTCAATCCCCACTGAGAGATGGTTTAAGAGATTTGCTTCATCTTGCGATGTTGCAAAGCTCGTTGCTCATCCCATTGTAACATGTGTGTAGCCCAGGGTATAAGGACCATGCTGACTTGACGTCTGCCCCTCCTTCCTTCCCGACTAAGTCGGGTCAGTCTCTTGTGACAGATTTAACACAAGACAGGGGTTGCGCTCGTTGTCCCACTTAAGGGCACTCCTCACGGAACGAGCTGACGACAGCCATGCAGCACCTGTCCCGATGTCCTTGCGGAAGATCTCATTTCTGAGACTGTCATCGGGATGTCAAACCCTGGTGAGGTTCTTCGGTTTGTATCGAATTGAACCACATGTTCCACTGGTTGTGTGCCTCCCCGCCAATTCCTTTGAGTTTTAACCTTGCGGTCGTACTCCCCAGGCGGTCTGCTTAACGGGTTACCTTCGCTACACCTATCCCGACTAAGTCGGGAAAAATGCGGCTAGCAGACATTCGTTTACGGCTAGGACTACGCAGGTCTCTAATCTGCTTCGCTCCCCTAGCTTTCGTGTCTCAGTGTCAGTCATCTTCCAGGAATTCGCTTTCGCCACTGGTGTTCCCCAAGGTATCAACGCATTTCACTACTCCTCCTTGAGTTCCAATTCCCCTAAAGATGACTCTATTCTATCAGTCTTTTATCCCTTTCTATGGTTAAGCCATAGGATTTGAGATAAAACTTAATAGAACACCTACACGACCCTTTACGCCCAGTAAAACCGGATAACGTTTGGGGCCCACGTATTACCGACGCTTCTGGCACGCAGTTAGCGGCCCCTTTCTAGTAGAGTACTGTCAACCCCGATTAAATCGGGACTTCCTCCCCTACTACAGTAGTTTACACTCTGTAAGAGCTTCTTCCTACACGCGGCGTCGCGCGGTCAGGCTTTCGCCCATTGCCGACTATTCCTGATTGCTGCCTCCCGTAGGAGTGGGGGCCGTGTCTCAGTCCCCCTCTGGCTGACCACCCTCTCAGGCCAGCTACCCGTTATAGGCTTGGTAGGCCATTACCCTACCAACTACCGTGATAGGCCGCAGGCTCATCCCTTTCCGAGAAGTTACTCTCTTTATCCCGACTAAGTCGGGAACCATGGACAATTACCCCGCCTTTCGGCGGACTATGGTCCAGAAAGGGGTAGATTCCTACGTGTTACTCAGCCGTCCGCCGCTGAATCCTAATCCATCTTGCGACTTCATAGGACTTCGCTCGACTTGCATATCTCAGGCACGCCGCCAACGTTCATCCTGAGCCAGGATCAAACTCTTAAAAAAATCAGGCACGATTCTGCACCTGATGTTTAAGAATCAGATACCAAAAAAGGCATCTGAATCCTAACCCGTTTTATCAAACTAAATTTGAATTTGGCTTTTATCAAATTTTAAAAGTGCTTTAAAGTTAAAGATAGAAAATAATTCTATAAAAAAAATTAATAAAAATCAATATCTAAATTATTATTTTAGCAAGCTTATCTTTATTTTTTGATAAAGATATTATTCCTCTTATTGTTGCGTATTGATTTATATCTTCTTGAATAATATCAATTTTTAGTTGATTTTTAAAAAAATCTCCAAGACCACTTATTTTTGACATTCCACCAGTTAAATATATTCCTTGATTGTTTATTTCGTCAATTATTTCAGGAGGAGAAATTTCTAAAAGTTCTTTTATATTATCAATAATTTGATTAAAATTGTTTATTAGAGCTTCTTTTATTTCTGAACTTTTGACTTTTATTGATTTTGGAAGTCCTGATTCAAGAGATTTTCCTTTAACAGTAATAATTTTTTCTTCATTATTAAAATTTAATAAATTTTTTTTTAATTGTTCACAAGTTAATTCTCCTAAAATTACTCCATATTTAAGATAAATATAATTAAAAATTGTTTTATTCATACTTTCGCCAGCATTTTTTAAGGTTTTTTGAGCAATAATTCCTCCGCTTCCAACAATAGCTATCTCAATTAATCCTCCTCCAATATCAACAATTAAAGATGGCTTATGAGAAAAAATATTTATTCCACAACCGGAAGCAGTAGCTAAAGCTTTTTCAATTAAAAATACTTTATTAATTCCATTTTTATATAAAGCTTCTTTAAGAGCTTTTTGTTCAATTTCAGTTGCAATATAAGGTATAACTGATATTCCTGTTAAAGCAGGTTTAATAATTTGATTATTAAAATAAATATAAACAGATTGCTCTAAATATCTTTTTATCAAACTAACCTGAGAATCAAAATCAACAATTACTCCATGATTTATTGGTTTTATAATTTTTATAAATTCAGGATTTTTTCCAATTATTTCTGAAGCTTCTTTGCCAAAAAAAATATATTCATTTGTTCGATTATTTTTTGCTATTATTGTTGTTTCTCTTAATATTATTCCTTTATCTTTAATAGCAATTTTTGTTTCAGTTGTTCCAAAATCAAAATATACTTCAAAATTGGTAAAAAAAGGAATTTTTATTTTCGAAAAAAAATTAGTAAAATTAAACATATGAAAATAATAGATAAAATTATTGGTTTTTTATTTCATTTTCTTTTTTTTGTTCTTCCCCTTTTTTTTCTTTTTAATACTTCTGAACTTTTTGAATTTAATAAAATGCTTCTTATTTATGCCTTAACTTCAATAATAGGTTTTTTTTGGTTTCTAAAAATGATTTTAACAAAAAAAATTTTGATTAAAAAGAGTTTTTTAGATATTCCTTTAATTTTATTTTTAATTTCTCAAATTATTTCAACAATTTTTTCTATTGATCCTCATACTTCTTTTTTTGGTTATTACGGCAGATTTAATGGCGGTTTATTATCTATTATTTGTTATATTTTTCTTTATTATGCTTTTATTTCAAATAATATTAATGTTTATTCAGTTTTAAAAATTTCTCTTATTTCTTCGTTTTTTGTTATTTTATATGCTATTCCTGGAAAACTAGGCCATGATCTTACTTGTTTTTTAGCTTCAAAAGGAGAAATTATTGACAATTCTTGTTGGGATAATAGCATTCTTCAATTTCAACCTCATATTAGAGCTTTTTCTACATTAGGCCAGCCAAATTGGTTTGGGGCTTATTTGGCAGTTAATTTTTTTATAGGAATTTATTATTTATTTCAAAATTCAAATATCAAAAATCAAAAATTTATATCAAATATTAAATACTTTTTTATTTTAGTTTATTTATTTTTTAATTTTTCCTTTATCTTATTTACTCGTTCTAGATCAGCATTTTTAGCTGTTTTTATTGGGATTTTATTATTTATTATTCATTATTTGTTTTTTATTAAAAAAAATTTTATAAAAATCGTTGTTATATTTTTATTTATTATTTTGATACCGATTTTTATTTTTAAAACAGGAATTGAAAAAATAGATAGATATTTATTTGTTTTAAATATTAAAAAAGAATCAAACATAGATAAAAAAATCAATGAAACAAAAAAACAACAAAATGAAAATATCAATATTACTGATTCAGCCGATATTAGAAAAATTGTTTGGAAAGGAGCGCTTGAGCTTGGTTTAAAATATCCTTTTTTTGGTACAGGTGTTGAAACTTTTGCTTATTCTTATAATTTTGTTAGACCAATTGAACATAACTATACTTCAGAATGGGATTTTGTTTACAACAAAGCTCATAATGAATATCTAAATTATCTGGCAACAACTGGTTTTTTTGGGTTATTTTCTTATTTATTTTTAATTCTTAGTTTTGTTTTTTATTTTATATCAAACATTTTTGCTAAATCAAAAATTAAAAAAAAAGAAGACATTTTATTTTTAAAAATTTCTCTTTTTATTTCTTATATTACAATTTTAATTACTAATTTTTTTGGTTTTTCAATAACCGTTATAAATTTATTTTTTTATCTTATTCCAGGATTTATTTTTTTATTAAAAAACAAAAAAGAAGAACAAATAAATAATTATTATTTAAATATAAAAAATATTTCTTTTTTTCAATTTTTTTCAATTTTAATTTTTTCTGTTTTTCTCTTTTATTTATTATTCTCTGTTTTTAATTATTATAAAGCAGATGTTTATTATTCATTAGGAAATAATTATTTAAAACTTTTTTCTCCAGATTATAAAAAATCTACTGAATATTTTCAAAAAGCCTTAAAAAAAAGATTTGAACATGTTTATCAAGATAAACTTTCTTCAAATTTTGCTTATTTTTCAGCTTTAACTGGATTTCAAAAAGACTCAACTTTATCTTCCCAATTTATCAATATAAGTTATTATTATAATCAAAAATCTTTAGAATTTTCTCCAAAAAATATTTTTTATTTAAAAACAAAAGCAAAAAATCAATATTATTATTATTTAGCTACTTCTGATGTTTCTTATCTTTTTGAAGCAATAAATGTTTTAAATATTTCAAGAAAACTAGCTCCTACCGATCCAAAAATTCCTTATAATTTGGCAGTTTTTTATCTTGAGATTGAAAAAAATGAAAAAAATCAAGAAAAGAAAAAATATTATCGCCAAAAAGCAATTGAAGAAATAAAAAACTCTCTTTTTTTAAAAAAAGATTTTATAGATGCTAAAAATCTTCTAACATCTAACAACTAACATCTAACTTATACCTTCTATCTTCTATCTTCTAATGTATAACGTATAACATCAAATATTAATTTTTAATTTTAAATTTTAAATTTTTAATTATTAAATTATTAATTTATTAATTATTGAATGAAAATTAATTTATTAATTTATTAAAAATTATTTTTTTCAAGTTTATTATTTAGTTTATGAGTTTAGAAGGTTTGACGAGTTTTGTTGGTTTAGGAGAATTTTGTCCGCTAGCTGTCAGATTTGATTTTTGAGTGATTATTATGGATTAGTATTTGGGCTTGATATTCCCCAAATACATTTTACACTGTTTCCATTATTATCTTTACAATATCTATTACAATTAAAATTTTGAGGATTGGTCGTATAAGGCAAGATTTGTTGATCATTTTCAAGGCATGCATAAAGTTTATAATAAGTTCCATTTATATTAGACTCATAAAAATAATTTCCAGAAGAAGGATCATTTGGTACTTTCATCATGTATATCTTATCGTTTTGGGTATCTGCAAATTGTTCTCCAAAAATAAAACCATTTTGTCCGTTTGGGGTTGGATAAGCTCTTTTATCTTCATAATAAAGCTCAAGCGCTTTTCTAATTTGCTCAAGGTCAGATTTTCTTCTTGCATCTCTTCCTTTTTTAAGAGAAGAAAAAAAATTGCTAGTGATAAATGTTGCTAAAATTCCCAAAATAATTATTACCAAAAGAAGTTCTATTAAAGTAAAACTTTTTAAAGACTTCATTAAAATTATTTATTTTATGCAATAATAACAGTTACTTGCTGGATTACCTGTTGGACAACCTGTTGCCAAAGTTCCATTTTTATTATATTTAGTATTAGGATTGCTTGCAAAAGATTTTGAAACTGGTTTATAGCACACAGACACAACTGGAGGATCGTTAGTACCAGTAACAAAAATGTTAGAAAGTTGTCCTCCTGCAAGTTGAACAAAATCTGATTTTAATTCTCCGGTTGTTATAATACTATTTATTACTGTATTTTCTAAAGTATTTGCTGCTGCTTCATTAGGATTATTGCAGTTATTAGCATCAGTACACCAAGGCATAAAATTTTTTATAGCATAATATCTGATAGTTGCTCCATGAAGTTCAGAAACTGTATTTCTTATTCCTGTATCAGTACCTTTTTTAAGTTGTTCAAAAGGATCAAGAGCAGCCAAAAGTCCAACTGCCAAAGCTCCAAGAAGAGCAATTACTATTAAAAGTTCGATTAATGTAAAAGCCTTATTTTTTCTCATATAAAATTATTATGAATAAAAAAAACAAAATTGTCAATAAGTATTTTGATTAAAAAATTATTTAAAAGAACTTGTCAGATTATAAATCGGTGTTATAACCGACATTACCAAAAACCCTACTCCAAAACCTAAAATTACCAATATTGCCGGTTCAATTAGAGTTGTCATTGATTTTATAGCAATTTCTGATTCAGATTCAAAATATTTTGAAAGCCTCATAAGAGTGTCATCTAAATTACCAGTTTGCTCTCCAACAGTTGTCATTTGTACTAATATTGGAGGAAAAACTTCCTCTTGTTCAAGCGATAATCCCAGCGATTGTCCTTTTTCTACTTTTTGATATATATTTTTAAAAGATTCTTTAAATATTATATTTTCAGAAGTATCAATTACAATATTTAAAGAATCAAGAATAGATACTCCAGCACCAGTTAATACTGCTAATGTTCTAGTTGAATTTACAAGAGAAGATATAGATATTACTTTTCCTAAAATTGGTAGTTTTAAAAGTATTTGATCAATTGTTTTTTTACCTTTTTCAGTTTGAGAATATTTTTTAAAACTATAAAAACCTATTACAATAAAAATGATTATTAATGGCCAAAATTTTACCATAAAATCAGAAATCATAATTAATATTTGAGTGGTCAAAGGCAAAGCTACATTAAAGTCTTTATAAAGATTCAAAAGTTTTGGTATGACAAAAGTTATCATTATAAACATTACTATAAACATAGCAATTAATATAACAACTGGATATATCAAAGCTCCTTTTAATTTATTTTTAAATTCTCTCTCTTTCTCTAAATTATCAGCTAATTTAAGAAGGATTTCATTTAATTTTCCAGAAGCTTCTCCTGATCTTACTAATGCAATGTATAAATTTGAAAAATGATTATTATATTTTTTTAGTGCTGAAGATAAAGAATTTCCTGATTTTATTTCATTATCTATTTTATTTATCATTTTTTGCATTTCTGGCTTCATCATTTGTTTTTTTAAAATTTCAAGACTCTCGACAATTGTTAATCCAGCATTGAGCATTATTGCCATTTGTCTTGTAAAATCAACAATATCATTAAAACTTATTCTATTACTTATTAAGTCTAAAATACTATTTTTATTTTTTATTTCATCTATTGATATTGGTATATAATCATTTTTTTGAAGATATTCAACAACAGATTTTATTGAATTAGCTTCAATTTTTTTTTCAAAAACAACACCATTTTTAATTGCTTTATATTTAAAAAACATTTATTTTAAAATTTCTAAATTAATTAAATTATAAATTTTTCTATTTCTTTTGGTCTTATAGCAAAAGAAAATGCAGTTTCTTTGCTTATTAGTCCTTGTCTATATAGATTAGCCAAACTTTTTTCAAATATTATTTGTCCTTCCCTTTCTGATGTTTCTAAAATATTATTTATTAAATGAGTTTTTCCTTCTCTTATATTATTAGCAATAGCTGAATTATTTATTAATATTTCTACAGCTGGTATTCTTTCAAAACTATTTATTTTTGGTATCAATCTCTGGCTAATTATCATTCTTAAAACCGAAGAAAGCTGATTTCTTATCTGATTTTGTTGATGAGGTGGAAAAATATCAATGATCCTATCAATTGATTCAGGAGCAGAGTTTGTATGAAGAGTTGAAAAAACTAGGTGTCCAGTCTCAGCTGCTGTTAAAACAAGAGAAATAGTATCAAAATCTCTCATTTCTCCAACCAATATTACATCAGGATCTTCTCTTAATGCTGATTTTAAAGCTACAGTCCATGAATGAGTGTCTTGATGAAGTTCTCTTTGAGAAATAATTGATTTTGAAAAAGGATAAATATATTCTATTGGATCTTCGATTGTAATAATATGTTTAGAGTATTTATTATTTATTTCATTAATAATAGAAGCTAAAGTAGTTGATTTTCCTTCTCCAGTTGGTCCAGTGATTAATACTAATCCTTGTTTTAAATCTATTGTTTTTTTTATTATTTGAGGAAGATTTAGTTGTTCAAGGGTTTTTATTACAGAAGGAATAAGTCTAAAACTAGCACATAAATTATTTTGAGAATAATAAATATTTGTTCTAAAGCGATAATTATTATAACTTATTGCCAGATCTATTTCTTTATTAGCAAGAAGAAGTTCTTTTTGATCTTCTCTTAAAAATTCAAAAATTATATTTTTTGATATTTCAGGAGTTATTTTTTCTAGATTTTTTATTTGAATTAATTCTCCGGCAATTCTTATTGTCGGATAATAATTGGGAATAATATGAATATCTGATCCTTGTCTATCAATTAATATTTGTAAAATTTGTTGATAATTATAAATCATATTTTTTATATTTCAGCAACTCTTAACACTTCCTCAATTGTTGTTATTCCTTCAATTGCTTTTAAATATCCATCCTGTTTCATAGTTATTAATCCTTGTTTTTTTGCTTCTTCCTCAATTGCTTTAGCTGATTCTTGTTTTAATATCATTTTATTCAAATTTTGATTTATTTTTAAAACTTCAAAAATAGCAATTCTTCCAAAATATCCTGTCTGATTGCATTCTTTGCATCCTTCTCCTTTATATAAATATAAAGGTTCATTTTCATATCTTTTAGGAAAAAGATCTCCTAAAATTAATTTTATATTTTCCTCTATCTGTTTTATTGGTTGATATTTTGTTTTACAATATGGGCATATTTTTCTGCATATTCTTTGAGCTATTACAGCAGTTAAAACTGAAGCGATTAAAAAAGCTTCGGCTCCAAGATCAATAAGACGAGGAATAGCAGTTGCTGAATCATTGGTATGAAGGGTTGAAAAAACTAAATGACCAGTTAAAGCAGCTTGAATTGCTAATTGAGTTGTTTCTTTATCGCGGATTTCTCCAACAAGAATTATATTTGGGTCTTGTCGCAAAAAACTTCTAAGTCCTGTGGCAAAAGTTAAACCAGCCTGAGGATTGATCTGTACTTGATTTATGCCAGGAATTTGATACTCAACCGGATCCTCAAGAGTCATTATATTAACACTTGGCTTATTAAGACGGCTTAAAATTGAATAAAGAGTAGTTGTTTTTCCAGATCCAGTTGGTCCAGTAATAAGAATTATTCCATATGGTTTTAAGATTGATTCTTCAACATCTTTTAATTGAGGTCCCCGAAGTCCTAAGTCGGCAAGATCAGGTATTCCTCCGGTTTTTTTCAAAAGTCTCATAACTATTTTTTCTCCATTAACAGTTGGCAGAGTTGACACCCTAAGATCAACTTCTTCATTATCAACTTTAAAATTAAATCTTCCATCTTGAGGAATTCTTTTTTCATCAATTTTCATATCTGATAATATTTTTATTCTTGAAACAAGTGCTTCATGAATAGATTTTGGAAGAGAAAGCTTTTCTTGAAGTATTCCATCTATTCTATATCTTACTTTTGAACGATTTTCTTCTGGTTCAATATGTATATCAGAAGCCCGGCTTTTAATAGAAAACTCAACAATAGTTGAGACTATTTTAGCTATTGGAGCTTCATCAATTGATTGTGTGTTTAAATTATTTTGTGATAAATTATTTTTATTTTTAGGCATATATTCTTTTAAAGCTTGTTTTACCTCAGGAGAAAGTCCTTGACTGTAAGCAATATTTATATTTTTTTTAATAGTTTCTTCATTTGCTAAAGCAAGAATAATTTTATGATTTGTTTTTTTTTCTAAAAAATCAATTAAGCTTACATCTTCAGGTTGATTTGAAGCAATATATATAGTAGATGTTTCTTGATCAAATTTATAAGGTAAAATATTATATTTTCTAGCAATTGTTTCTGATATAAATCCTATCGCTTGTGAATCAATCGGAAGCAGGTCTAAATTCACATAATTTATATTTTTTATTTCAGCAATTATTTTTAATATTTTTTCTTTATCTATATTTGATTTTTCAATAAGGATTTTATCAATAGGAATATTTCTTTGAAGAGATAAAACTTCATAATGATCAGCTTCACTTTGAGACAAATCTCCATTTTCAATTAATTTTTCTAAAATTTTTTTTCCAATATAGTTCATAATTTTAATATACATTAATTTTTTGTTAAAATTCAAGTTATATGATGCCTTTAATTTTTATTAATTCTGAAAAAGAAGAGATATTTAATTATTTAAAAAAAAATATCAAAAAAGATTATATTATTTTTGAAGTTTTTCCTAAAGAAAAAAAATTTTCAATTGATGATATAAAATCTATTATTAAAGAAACATCAGTTTATTATGAAAAAATAAGAGTTTATCTGTTTTTAAATTTTCATCTTTCTTCTATTGAAGCTCAAAATGCTTTTTTAAAGATTCTAGAAGAACCACCGTCAAATGTTCTTTTTATTCTTACTTGTGACAATCAATATAAATTATTGCCGACAATTCTTTCCAGATCAATAATATTAAATTTTTTAAAACAAAAAATACAAATCACCAAAAAAAAAGAAGAAATTATCAATAACTTTTTAAAAAGCAATATTTTAGATTTGAATATTAGTCAACAGATCTCAATAGACGATTTAATTATTTTTCTTAAAAAAAATATTATTTCTTTAAATAACAAAGAATATTTTTCTATCCTAAAAAAATCCTTAGAAATAAAAAACCTTATTGAAAAAAACAATCTCAATCCTCAGCTTTCTCTTGAATATTTATTAATCTCAATAAAAAAATTAAATAAAAAATGATTTTTATATTCTATTGATTTTTTTGTTTAGAATTAATACTATTAAATTATAATGAAAAGAAAATTTTTTACTTTAGTTGAGCTTTTGGTTGTTATTGCTATTATTGGCATGCTTTCTGCTCTTCTTCTTCCTAATTTTATGGGTGCAAGAGAAAGAGCTCGAGATTCTCAAAGAAAATCAGATTTAAAACAAATTCAAAAAGCTTTTGAAATGTACAAACAAGATCAATCTCCTCCCTCATACCCCTCTCAGCTTCCCCAATCAGGCCAAGAATTTAGCTATAATGGAATTATTTATATGAACAAATTTCCTACAGATCCCAATCCAGGAGGTCAATATTTTTATTCGGTTAATAATCAAGATCTAACTTATACTTTATGTGCATGTCTTGAAAATAAAGCTGATAAAGATGGTGTTTCTTGTTATCCGCCATGTACTTGTCAGTCAAATTCAAAATGTTATATAGTTAATCAGCCATAATTTAAAATATGAGAAAAACATATCTAAAAAAAGCTTTTACCCTTCTTGAGATGCTTGTGGTTATTGGTATCATTGGAGTTATTGTTTCGATAGGTTTTGTTTCTTATTCAACAGCTCAAAAAAAATCCCGCGATGCTAAAAGAAAAAACGATTTAAAATCAATTCAAAATGCTTTTGAACAATATTATTCAATTTGCGATTACAAATATCCCTCATCTCTTCCTCTTGCTGGAAATAAGCTAATAGCCACATTAGCTGATTGTCCTTCTTTGTCTTCTCCGGTTGATTTAATTACAATGCCTTCTGATCCTTTAGGAGGAAGTTATCAATGTGGCGGAACTTGCGATCCTTCAGGCTATACTATTTGTCCAAAAAATTTAGGTGGAGGTAAATATTTAGAAACAGAAAATTGCAATTCAACCAATAAAAGTTGTTGTATTTCAAATCTTCAATGAAAAAATTTTTTACTTTAATTGAAATTTTAGTTGTTGTCACTGTTATTGCTTTGCTTGCTTCTGTAGTTACTGTTTCATATGTTCAGCTTAATAAAGAAGGAAGAAACAATAAAAGAAAAGCTGATGTAGAACAAATAAGAACTGCTTTAGAAATGTATAAAAGCAATAACGATCAATATCCAGACAGCTTATCATCTCTTGTTTCTCCTGTTGTTTATATGTCATCTATTCCTTCTGATCCAAAATCATCTTATTTCTATCGTTATTCTAAAATTTCAAACTTTGATTATGTTATAGGAGTTTATTTAGAAGGGATTTCTTCATCTTGTTCAATATCATTAAATTGTGGTTCTGCTCAATGCAATTATTGCTTAGGTCCATATGGAACAAAATAATAAAAAAACATTTACTATTATTGAAATTTTAATTATAGTTTCTTTTATTTCTATTTTTTCTTTTTTTGGAATTGTTAATTATTACAATTACAATGAGGACATAAAATTAAAAAATGAAGCAAAAAAAATTTCAGAAGTTTTTAATTTAACAAAAAAAAGAGCAATTTCATCATTTTTATACGATAAAAATTGTCTTAATTTCTCTGGTTATCAGATAACCATTGATTCATCTTCAAAAAAATACGAAGTTTATTTTGGATGCAATCAAAATTATTCAAAAATTGATAATTATTCTCTTCCTCAAAATATTTTTTTTACAACCCAAGCTGTTTATAATTTTTATTTTTCTCCTATGGGTCAAAATATAACTATTCCTATAAATAATTTAAGATTAAAAAACTCATCAACAAATAGATGTATTGATATTTTTATAAGAGATAAAGCAATAATTGAGATTAATAAATCTTTATTTTCTTGTTAAATGAAAAAAAGTTTTTCTTTAATTGAAATTTTAGTTTTTATTTCTATTTTGTCTGTTTTTTTTATTGCTGTTCTTTCTGTTTCAGTATTTTTTTTGAGAAATTTTAAAACTCAACAGTACAAAATTTTAGCAACTCATCTTCTTGAAGAAGCTATTGAATGGATAAGATTTGAAAAAGACTTTGATTGGTATTATTTTTCTCAAAAATCATCCTTATCAGGAAAAACATATTGTCTAAATGAATTAAATTGGAACAATCAATTTCCTTGCGGAGAAAATTATTCTCTTGGTATTCCAAATATTTTTAAAAGAGAAGTAATTTTAAGAAATCTAGATTCATCGGCAACAAAAATAGAAGTTATTATTAATGTTTTTTGGTTTGATTTAAATAGTACAAACAAAGTTAGTTCAAAATTTATTTTGGCAATTAATCAATAAAATGAAAAAACTTTTTACCTTAATTGAGATAATAATAGTTTTAGGTGTTTTAGGTTTTTTTCTTCCAATAATTTTTTCAATTATTTTTACAATTTCAAGAGAAAGTATTAAGATAGATCGTATTTCTTTGATAAAACGTCAAGGCGATTATATAATAAATGAGCTTTCTTTGCTTATTAAAAATTATGCTTTAAATATTTATTCTTCTGAGCCTCCTATTGATACATTTTTAATTTGTAAAAATTCGGATGATTTTTTTATTTCTTCAGAAAAAATGATTTTTGAAGACAAAGAAAAAAACTGGTTTAAAATATATTTAAATGGTGATAAAATTTCATCTTATTCTTCTTTTCTTGATAAAAACATACATTTAAATACCAATGACACAAAAATTTATAATTTTTTTATTTCTTGTGAAAACAAATCTTTTTATTCTTCTCCAATAGTTAATATAAGATTTAATATTTGTTACAAAGGGAACTCTAATGATTGTATTTTAAATTCTCAAGAAGAGATTTCTGATTTTCTTTATCAGACAAAAATTAAACTTAGAAATTATTAATTGATATTTTTTAAAAATTATTTTATATTGATTTTATGTCTAATAATTTTTTTTCTTTGGAATTTTCAGAAAAATATATAAAAATAATTGATTTAAAGAAAACGGATAATAATCAATATGAAATTGATTATATTGGAAAAATTAATATTGTTGATGGTTTTTATACTTCTGATTTAGAAGATAAATTAATTCTTCAATCAGAAGAAATAAAAAAAATAATTTCAAGCTTAGGAATTAATAAAAAAAATGTAACAATTTCTTTATCCGATAATTTTGCTTATCATCAAATAATAGAAATGCCTATATTAAAAGAAAAAGAGCTTATATCAGCTATTAAATATCAAGCTGATCAATTTATTCCTATACCAGTTCAAGAGGCAAATATTGATTTAGAAATTATCAAAGAAGATAAAAAAAATAAAAAATTATCTATTTTTGTTGTTGCAGCATCAAAAAAAATTATTGAAAAAATTCAAAACACTATTGAACTTTCTGGTTTTATTCCTGAATCAATAGAAACTCAAACTTCTTCTTTGTCTCGATTTGTTAGTTCTTTTTATAAAGAAATATTAAATAATTATTCTTATATTAAAGATTTTCTTATTATTAATTTAAACAATAGTTTTTCTAATTTTTGTTATTTTGATGAAAATCCTATTATTCTTAAAAAAATTTATGATATTTCAATAGGATATGATTTGTTTTTAAAAGAAATTATGATTAATCTAAATTTGAATAAAGAAAAATCAATAAATATTTTAAAAAATTATAAAATTAATCAACAATCAAGTTATCCTGTTGATAAAATCATAAATCCTATATTAAATGAATTTATTTTAGAAATAAATCGTTTTTTCGCTTATAAAAAACCTTCAGGAATATTTTTTGTAGGAAATATTATGGATTTTCCTTCTCTGATTGATCTTTTAACAATTAATCTTAAAGATAAAACTCCAGTATCAATAATTAATCCAATGATTCTTTTTAAAAAAAACTCTATTCTTGAAACTTTAAAAGATGAATTGCCTTTTTATTTTTCAGTTATGGGAACTAATTTAAGATGAGAAAAAAAACAATTAATCTTATTATTAATCGTGAAGACTATCAAAAATACGAAAATTTTTTTATTCTTTTTAAAAAAATTGTTTTTGTTTTTTTTATTATTTTTATTATTGTTTTTTTTTATTTTTTTATTAGATTAATAAATCTTAATAAACAAATCAAAGATTATAATTCAGAAAAAATAAATCTTTTAAAAATTATTAATGAAAATACAGAAAAATTTGTCAAAATAAATTATTTGAGATCAAAATATTATGATTTTAAAAATTTTATAAAAGAAGACTCTAATTCTTATTTTTATTACTCACTTCTTAATGATGCATTAACAAAAAGTTCAGAATCTGCAAACATAAAAGAATTTAATATTGATAAAAATAGAAATGTAGATTTTACAATTGCTTTTAATGATTTTGAAAGTTTACGAGATTTTTTTCAATTTATTGAATCTGATATTTTTTTAAAAAATTTTGAAAAAATATTTTTAAAAAATTTTTTAGTTATTGGAGCAACAGAAAACAGAAGTGAAAATTATCAGCTTTCTTTTTATGGAAAATTTTTTCCTTATGAAAAAATTTTAAATAACAATTAAAAATATGAAAATAAAAATAAAGCCATATCTTTATAACTTAATAAAGCTAAATATTTTTTATATTTTTTCTTTTATTTTTTTATTTTTTCTTTTTCTTTTTGTTTTAATATTTTCAACTATTAGAATAATTAATTTAAATAATTATTTAAACAATTTAAAAAATGAAGTTAATGATTTAAATAACAAAGTTGTTTTTTATAATTATGATGAAAATAAAAAAGAAAGAATAGAAGAATCAATAAAAATTTTAAATACTCTTCTTCCAAACATAGAGGATTATTTTTCTATAATTTATTCTCTTGAAAGATTGTCTATAAAGACTGGTTTTACAATTGTTAATTATTCAATCGATACTTCTCAAATATTTTCAAATAGATTAAAAATTTCCGCTGAAGGAATTGGAGACAGTCAATCTTTTTTAAATTTTTTAAACGAATATAATTTTTCAGGAGCCAGACTTATAACATCAGATAAGGTTGAATTTAACAATGAAAAAAGCGGCTTAATAAAAATCAATCTTACTTTTTATCATAAAAACAATAAACAAAACTTTCAAAATACTGATCAACAATATTCTAATTTAGAAAAGAATATAGATAATATATTGATAGATATTGAAAAGATAAAACAAAAAGTTAATTTTGATTTTTTAGCAAATGAAGAAAATATAATTGTTAATCCTCCTAAAAAATCTAATCCATTTGAATAATTTTTTGTTATAATTTTATTATATGACACCATTACCAAAAAGAAAATTTTCAACTCAGCGAAGCGGAAAAAGAAAAAATACCAGAGCAAGATCTCTTCCTAATTTAATAAAATGTGGAAATTGCGGTAAGATGAAGATTCCTCATCGTATTTGTAAATATTGTAATAAATAAAATGGATCCGCGCCATAAAAAAAGAATAAAAATTGTTCAACAGCTTTATAGCGAGGAATTTTATCCTCAACAAAATCTTTTATTAAAAACAAAAAATATTATTAAAAATGAAAAAAAAATAATTGATGTTATAAAAAAAATTACTTTAAAATTTCCTATAGAAAAAATTGCAAAAATTGATATGGCTATTTTAAAATTAGCTATTTACGAAATTCTTATTGAAAAAAAACAGCCTAAAAAAGTAATTATCAATGAAGCTATTGAATTAGCTAAAGAATTTGGCGGAGAAAAATCATATGCATTTATTAATGCAGTTTTAGGCAAAGTTATTGCAGAAAAAAACAACATATGAAAGATTATTTAGAATTACAAAAAAAAATTAATTATATTTTTAAAAATATTTCTTTTTTGAAAAATGCTTTTGTTCATCGTTCATATTTAAATGAAAACAAAAATTATCCTCTTCCTTCAAATGAAAGACTTGAATTTTTAGGAGACAGTGTTTTATCTCTTATTACTTCAGTTTATCTTTTTAAAAATTATCCTCATTTAAAAGAAGGAGAATATACAGAGATAAAAAGTATTATTGTCAAAACTGAAAGTTTAGCTCAAGCAGCTTTGTCTATTGGTTTAAATGAATATTTGCTTTTGTCAAAAGGAGAAGAAAAAATGGAAGGTCGTAAAAACAAAAATATTTTAGCTGATTGTTTTGAAGCTTTGATTGGTGCAATTTTTCTTGATTCAAATTTTGAAAACAGTTATCAATTTGTAGTCAAATTTTTATTTGATAAAAAGCTTGATGAGATTATAATAAGCAAAGAATATCAATCTTTTAAAACTCGTCTTCAAGAAAAAATTCAAGCAAAATATAAATCTCTTCCTAAATATGAAGTTCTTGAAGAAAAAGGGCCAGAACACAAAAGAGTTTTTAAAGTTGGCGTTTTTTTTAATGGAAAAAAATATGCTGAAGGAATTGGATATTCTAAAAAAGAAGCTGAAGAGCAGGCAGCTAAAAAAGCCTTTGTAAATTTTAAAAATTTATGATATATTTATATTATGGCTACAGCAATTAGACTTTATCGGATTGGAAAAAAAGATCAACCTTATTACAGAATTGTTGTTGTTAATAAGCGCTATAAAGCTAATGGTAAGTATATTGAAGAAATTGGTAAATATCATCCTTTAAAAGAACCAGCTCTAATTGAGCTTAATCAAGAAAGATTTGATTATTGGGTTAATTGTGGAGCGATTATTTCTGAAGGTTTAGCTAAAGTTTTAAAATATAAAAAATCCTTAGAAAAGAAAAAATCCCCTTAACTTATAACCTCCAACTTCTATCTTCCATCTTTAACCTTCTATCTTCCACCTTCTAATGTATAACATATAACACTAACTATTAATTTTTAATTTTAAATTTTTAATTTCTATTAAATTATTAATTTATTAATTATTAAATATTAAATAAAAATTAAAAATTAATTTATTAAAAATTAGTTTATAAAGTTTAGCGGGTTTTGAAAGTTTTGCTGAAGACTGTTCTTGGGAGGACTGTCCTTAGTTTATTTAGCGGGTTTAGAGGGTTTTGAAAGTTTTGTCCGTTAACTGGCGGATGAGTTTTGAGTTATTATTAGTTTCTTTGAGATTTAATATTTATGATTTAATATTTCTTTAATCCTTGCTTATTTTTTCCAATTCAAATTTAGAAAGCCTTTTTTTTAATTCTTCAAAATTATCAAGTTTTTTATGATTAAAAAAATAATTAATAGCGTTTTTTGTTTTTTCAATAAGGCTAAAATCAGAAAAAGAAGCAATTTTTAAATCAACAAATCCATGCTGTTTTGTCCCATATATATCTCCTGGGCCTCTTATTTCCAAATCTTTTTGAGCAAGTTCGCTTCCGTTTGATATTTTGGCAAAAAGTTTAAGCCGATTGACAATATTTTTATCTTCTTTTTCAGTAAAAAGAAAACAATATGATTGTTTATCATTTCTTCCCACTCTTCCTCTTAATTGATGAAGCTGAGCTAAGCCAAATCTCTCCCCTGCTTCAATCAAAATTATTGTTGCTCCGGGAATATCAACGCCAACCTCAACCACAGGCGTTGTCACTAAAATATCAAATTTTTTTTGAGCAAAATTTTTCATTATTTCTTCTTTTTCTTTTGATTTCATTTTTCCATGAAGAAGAGCCAGCCTAAATCCGGAAAAAATCTTTAAAAGCGCTTGGTATTCTTTTTTAGCAGCTTTTACTGAGCGCATTGTTTCAACTTCTGATTCTTCAATTAGGGGGCAGACAATAAAAACTTGAGCTTTAAAATTTTTTATTTGATTTTTAATCCATTGATAGCAGTTTTCTCTTTTTGATTTTGGCACGTAAAAAGTTTTTATTGGCAGTCTTCCTTTTGGCATTTGTAAAATAGTTGAAAAATCAAGCTCTCCGTACAAGGTTAAAGCGACTGTTCTGGGAATAGGAGTGGCTGTCATTGTTAAAAGATGAGGATTTAGTCCTTTTGCTTTTAATTCAGCTCTTTGTTTTACTCCAAATCTATGCTGTTCATCAACTATCACAAGCGACACTTTTTGATATTGATTTTTTTTTGAGATTAAAGCATGAGTTCCTATTACAATATCAGAGTTAATTTTTTCTTTGATTTTTTTATTAATTATTTTTTTACTGCTTGTCAAAAGAGATATCTTTGGTTTTTCATTATCCGGCAGGTAGCTAAAAATTTTTTCAAAAGTTTGGTAATGCTGTTGAGCCAAGATTTCAGTTGGCGCCATAAAAAGAGTTTGGAAGCCGTTTAAAAAATTAAAATAACAAGCTAGGCCAGCGACAATAGTTTTTCCGCTTCCGACATCTCCTTGAAGAAGCCGATTCATAGGAGATGATTTTTGAAGATCAAAAAGTATTTCTTTCCAAACTTTTTGCTGATCAGATGTTAATTTAAATGGAAGCCGGCTGATAAAAAAGTTTATTTTTTCTTTGATTTTTTCATCAAAAACAAACTGTTGATTTACTCTTTCTTTTTTCCAATTTTCTTTGACCAAGGCTGAAGAAAGCTGAATTAAAAAAAACTCATCAAAAGCAAGTCTTTTTCTTGCTTTTTTAAGATTTTCTTTTGATGAGGGAAAATGAATTTGTTGATAAGCCTGATTTTCAGCTATTAAATCATTAAAATTGATTATTTCTTCAGGCAAAATTTCAGGTATTATTATTGATTCCAAAACAGTTTTTATTTTTTCTCTAATTGTTTTTGAGGATAAGCCTTTTTTTTCAGGATATATTGGGATGATTCTTCCAGTGTGGATTTTGCTTTCTCCAAGTTCATATTCAAAAGGCGCAAGAGTGATTTTTCTGCCGTATTTTTCTACTTTTCCGCTGATTGAAACTATTTGATTTTTTTTAAAGAGATTTAATAAATAAGGCTGATTGTAAAAGATTGCTTCAATTTTTCCAGTATCATCTTCAATAATAAATATTTGAATTTTTAAACCAGAGCGGGCAATATTTTGTTTAATATCAATGATTTTTCCGCAGATTGTTATTTTTTCTTCAGGCTGAAGAAAAGCAATTTTTGAAACAATTGAATAATCCTCATAACGGAATGGAAAATAATTAATAAGATCAAAATAAGTATTTATTCCAAGAGATTTTAATTTTTTTATTGTCAGCGGACTTGTTTTTGGAAGAGACTCAATTTTTATATTTTCTTCTTGAATCATGAATATGTTTTATCGCAAAAATAAAGGCAAAATTGATGATGCGATAAGCAAAACCGATGAGATAATAATAATTATTTTTAATAGCATTTCTTTTGTTATTTTTTTCTTAAATATTTTCATTTTTTATAAATATTTAATTTGCTGGACAATCTTTTGATTTTTTAAAACCAGCCTGCTGAGCTTCTTTTTCAGTACAAAACCAGCGGTCGCTTGTTCCCCTTTTAATAGTTATTTTATCATAATTATAGCAGTCTGGAGTATGATAAATTCTAGTGTTATCTGCTTCCCGATAGTTTCCTTTAATAAGACATCCTTGTTTTTCTGTCTGGCACAAACTTGACCAGACTCCTCTTTTTAAATCTTTTGCCTTTTTTTCTGCTTTTTCAATTAACAGCAGTTCTTTGGATGGATTTTTTTTATCATTTTCAAAATAAGCAAATCCTTCCTCAACAACTGTTTCGTTGATAAAAATATCATCATTTGTATATACTTGAGCGATAATTCTTCCAAAATTGTCTTTAGCAATTTTTCTATAAAGAATTTCTTTGTTTAAGACTAGTTCTTCAACTCTTTTTTTTGCTTCTTCAGACAAGCATTCTTCAGGATATTCTGGCGCATTTACTCCATAAAGTCTGAGTTTTTCTTGACTTTCTGTCTCAATTGTGTCTGCGTCAATGACTCTTGTAATTTTTGTTTTTTCAAAGTTTTGAGGATTTGATTTATTTTTTGTTTTTAAAAGATTAAATAGAAAATAAAGATTAATGCTTAAACTTATCAAAAGAAAAACTGCCAAAACCCAAATAATTATTTTCTCTTTCTTCATACTCAAAATTATAATAAAAAAAATAACATATAAAAAGAGGACAGTTCTCAAGAACTTAAGGAGTTGGAGAAGGAGTGTTTATTGGTTCTTTATAGTCCCAAGGTTTATTAACCCCAAATTTTATTGTTGATTCTGCGCTTTTATCTTTTTCATTGACAGCAATAACCTGAAGTTCATATACTCCATCAGCAAGATTGACTGATTCGCTTATTTCTTTTCTGTCGCCGTCAAGTGATTTTATTTCATTGCCATTAATTTTTATTTTTACATTTTTGATCTTAGCTATACTTATTATTTTTGCTTTTATATCAAAATTATTTGAAGAGACTGTTGTTTTACCCATAGGATTTTTGATTGAGACAACAATATCTTCAGAAGAAGCATCTGAAAGTTCTTTTGGCGGATTGTATTTTTCATCTTTTTGTTCTCTAGCCCAAGCATCAATTGCCTCCTGCCAGCGGTTTTTTCCATCAGAAGATACCGGGTCATTTTCAGTGATAACAATATATTCTTTTTCTTCAAAATTGCCGTTTTTTATCTCAACATCATTAGCTAATTTGCCGTTTGATTTTGAAATTTTTATTTTTTTATAAAATGGAGAGATGTCTTTTGGTTCAGTTCCTTCAATAAAATATTCGCTTCGAGTAGGATAGCCGTCTTTTGGTAGTCCGCCCAAAAAAGCATCAATTGTCACTGCCTTGACCTTATCAGGTTTTGGCATAATTCCGTCTTCATATTTTTTTAAAAGTTCCCGCATTAGTTTATAAAAAATTGGTGAAGCGCCTGTTGCACCTGAGGCAATTCGTGGATCCATTTTAGAATTATCATTATTTCCTACCCAAACACCGACAGTAATTGATTTAGTATATCCTACAGCCCAGTTATCTCGTTTATCATCAGTTGTTCCAGTTTTGACAGCAACAGTTTTTCCTGGAATATTAAGATAAGAATTTGGACCAAAAACATCAATTCTGGCATTATTATCAGACAAAATATGAGAAATTAAAAAAGCTACTTCCGGTGATATTACTTGCTTTTTTTTAGTTTTTACTTGTTTAAAAATTTTTTTTCCTTTAAAATCAGTTATTTCTAAAATTGAAGAGACATCTTTTTTTTGTCCTTGATCAGCAAAAACAGTAAATGAAGAAGTTAGATCCAAAAGAGTTGTTTCGCCTCCGCCAAGAGTCAAAGAAAGACCAAAACGCTTGAGATTTTCTTCTGTTGGTGCAAAATGAGAAAGCCCCATATCATAAGCTTTTTGCATAAATTCTTTTAAACCGACAATTGCCAACATCTTAACAGCAGGAATATTAGCTGAATTTCCCAGAGCAAAACGAATTTGCATTGGACCTCTAAATTTGCCATCATAATTGACTGGAATATATGGTTTTTCAGAATTTAAGCCGGTTGTAAATTCTGTTTTAACATCCATTAAAACACTTGCTGGCGTATAGCCTTTTTCAAAAGCTAAAGCATAAGTAATTGGCTTGACAGTTGAGCCTGGCTGACGAAGACCTAAAGAAGCATTAAATTTTCCGTATTTTTCATCATTAAAATCATAAGAACCCACCATTGCCAAAATCTCGCCGGTTTTTGAATCAAGGACAATAATTGATGCATTAGTAACATTGTAGTTCTTTAAATTTTTTATTTCTTCTTTGACAATTTTTTCAGCGGTTTGTTGAATTGATAAATCCAAAGTGGTTTTTACTTTTATTCCTTGATCAACTAGTTTTTCGCCGTATTCTTTTTCAATAATTTCTTTAGCATAAAAAACAAAATGAGGAGCAGAAATAGTCAATTTTGGCGAAGAAAAACGATATTTTTCAAGATCTTTTAAGGTTTTTGATTCTTGTTCTCTTGTAATATAGCCGTCTTCTCTCATTCTTCGCAAAACATCTTTTGTTCTTCCCCGCCAAGCGTCATTTTTGCCAATATACGGCGAATAAGCAGAGGGAGATTGAGGCAATCCAGCCAAAATTGCTGATTCAAGAAGATTTAAATCTTTTACATCTTTGCCAAAATATCCTTTTGAGGCTGAACCAACTCCCCAAAAAGTACCGCCATATGGAGCTTCATTTAAATACATAAGCAAGATTTCATCTTTGCTGTAGCGCCGTTCCACTTCATAAGCTAAGATAATTTCTTGGACTTTTCTTGAAATTGTCCGGCGCGAAGTCAAAAGAACATTTTTAATTAATTGCTGAGTGATAGTTGAGCCTCCTTGAAGACCTTTACCTAAAACAATATTGATAAAAGCACGCAAAATTCCAAATTGAGAAATACCTTTGTGTTTATAAAAATTTTTATCTTCAATAGCAATTGTTGCTTTTTTTAAATAATCAGGAAGATCAGAAAAAGAGACTGGTATTCTATTTTTGTCTTTATACATATCATATAAAACTTTTTCATTTCTGTCTAAAAAAACAGTTGAGTAGCCGGAAACTGAAGAAAGTTTTGAAGGAGAAGGAAGATCTTTAGCATACCAGGCAAAGATTAAAAAAGAAATGATAAAACCAAAAATAAAAACTACACTTAAACCAATAATTAAATAAAAAATAAATTTTTGTTTTAAATGCCTATGTCTAAAAATAAATCTTCGAATATAACGCATATACTAATAGTATAACATCTAATAGTTTTTAAAATAAGGACAGTCTTCAGGAGGACAGTTCTCAGTAAAACCCTCTAAACTCTCTAAACCCGCTAAACTAATTTAATAAAATAATAAGTAGTTATATGTTATACATTAGAAGGTGGAAGATAGAAGGTAGAAGGTGGAGGTTAGAAGTTAAATGTTAGTTGTTAGTTGTTTTCTCAACAATTTTTTTAAAGATATTTGGATGTTCAACAGCTATTTTTGAAAGAATTTTTCTGTCAACCTCAATTTTTTTATCTTTAAGAGATTTGATAAATGAAGAATATTTTAATCCCAATTCTCTTAAAGCTGCATTAAGCCTGATTATCCAAAGTCTTCTAAAATCTCTTTTTTTTCTTTTTCTTCCGGCAAAAGCATATTCTCCTGCATGAAGAACCGCCTCCATTGCTTTTTTAAATTGTTTATGGCGGGTCATCCAATAACCTTTAGCCATTTTTAAGATTTTTTTATGTCTTTTTCTTGTTTGAACTCCTGGTTTTATCCTTGTCATATTTTTTTATTTTTTTCCAAGCATTTTTAATAATTTTTGTTTTAAAGTTCCAAAAACAGGTTTTAATTGTTTTGCTCTTCTTAGCCATCTTTTGTTTTTTTTGCTTCGAAGATGCCTAAAACCTTGTGAACGATGAAGCACCTTGCCTTTTTTTGTTATCTTAAATCTTTTAACAGCTGATTTTTTGGTTTTCTGTTTTTGTTTTTTTGCCATAAAAAATAGTATAACACAAAAATATAAAAATTCAAAATATTTTTTACTTTTTTTTAGTAATTACTGTTCTTATTACTCTTCCTTCAAGCCGGGGAGGCTTAGACAGATTAATTTCGCCTAAAGAGGCTATAAATTTATTGACAAGTTCAAAAGCCATATTTTTTTTTGCAATTTCTCTTCCTCTTAAAGTTAGGTTTAGCCTTAATTGATAGCCTTCGTTTAAAAATTCTTTTCCCTTGTTTATTAGTCTCTCCAGATCAGCCGAAGCAATAAAAAGATTAAAATTAATATCTTTTGTTGTCCCTTTTTTTATGCCTTTTTTTGCTTCTTTGGCTTTTTTTTCTTCCTGATACAAAAATTTTTTGAAATCAATGATTTTGGCAACAGGTGGATTAGCAGATGGAGCAATCAGCACCAAATCAAGACCTTCGTCTTGAGCTTTTTTTAAAGCATCGTTTTTTGAAAGAATTCCTAATTGTTCGCCTTTTTCATTTATTACCCGCAAAGTTGGCGCGTTTATCCGCCAATTTGTTTCGTAGAATTTTTTTTGCTGATTTTTTGGTTTATGAAAAATTCTCAATTTGAGATTTTAAACTATCAATAAATTCATAAAAATTAATCTCTCTTAAATCTTTCCCTTCTCTTGTTCTAACAGATATTTTTTCCGGCAATTCTCTTTTTAATTCTTTTACCTCTTTATCTCCTATTATAATCATATAGGGAATTTTTTGCAAGGTTGCCCATCTGATTTTTTTGCTTAAAGTTTCATTATTATCAAGATGAACAGTTCTAAAATTTTTTTCTTTTAAATATTGATAAATTTTTCTAGTTATTAAATTAAATTTATCTGATACAGGAAGAACTGCTATTTGTATTGGCGAAAGCCACAAAGGAAAAGCGCCAGCATAATGTTCAATCAAAAGCCCGATAAAACGCTCAAGAGATCCAAGAGGCGCACGATGGATAACAACAGGTCTTTTAATTTGATTATTTTCATCTATATATTCCAAATTAAAACGTTCAGGAAGCATAAAATCAACTTGAATTGTTCCAGCCTGCCAATTTCTACCCAAAGAATCTTTAATAACTACATCAAGTTTTGGTCCGTAAAAAGCAGCATCTCCTTCGCTTTTTAGATAATTTATTCCTTCTTTTTCAACAGCCTGAACAATTTTTTCTTCAGCTTTATTCCAGATTTCATCGCTTCCTAAATATTTTTCTTTTTTGCTTCTAAGGCCAAGCCTTAAATAATAGTCATTGATTTTAAAGATTTTTAGCAAAAATTTTATATAATCAAAAACTGCCAAAAATTCATCAACCACTTGATCTTCCCGGCAAAAAATATGAGAGTCATCTTGAGTAATATGTCTGACTCTAAGCATTCCAGAAAGTTCGCCTGTCTGTTCGTATCGGTAAACTGTGGCATTTTCAGCAATTCTTATTGGCAGATCGCGATAGCTTCGAGGTTTTGATTTATAAACCATCATATGCATTGGGCAGTTCATAGGTTTGATTAGATATTCTTCGTTATCAATTATCATTGGCGAGTACATTTTTTCCCGGTATAAGTCCCAATGCCCTGATGTCTGCCAAAGAGATTTTTTACCGATATGAGGCGAATATACATGCAAGTATCCTCTTTTTGTTTGTTCTTTAATAATAAGATTTTCAATCTCTCTTCTTATTGTGGCTCCTTTTGGCATCCAGATAAGTAGTCCTTGGCCAATCTCTTCAGGTATTAGAAAAAGTTGCAATTCTTTGCCGATTTTTTTGTGATCTCGCTTTTTTGCTTCCTCTAGTTGCCATAAATATTTATCAAGCTCTTCTTTGGTTGGAAAAATCGTTCCGTAAATTCGGGTTAACATTTTGTTTTTTTCATCTCCTCGCCAATAAGCTCCAGCAATTTTTAAAAGTTTGAAATATTTTATTTCTTTCTTTGGATTTTCTATGTGTCCGCCCCGACAAAGATCAATAAAATCTCCTGATTGATAAATAGTTATTTTTTCGCCTCTTTTGACGATTTCATCAATAAGTTCAAGTTTATAAGGATTATCAGCAAAAAGTTTTTTTGCTTCATTTTCTTTTAGTTCTTTTCCTTCAATTTTTTCCCAAGATTTGATTATTTTTTTCATCTCTTCTTCTATTTTTGGCAAATCAGAATCAGATATTTTAACATCTTCAAAATCAATATCATAATAAAATCCGTTTTCAATCGGCGGTCCAAGAGTGATTTTAGCTTTTGGATAAAGCTTTAATACTGCAGCAGCCAAAAGATGAGAAGTAGTATGGCGCAAATTATCTAAATTATTCATAGTTATATATTTTAATATAAAACATCAAATATTAAATATCAAATTTTAAAACACATTTTTTTCTAAGGACTGTCCTTGGAAGGACTGTCCTCCTGAGGACTGTCCTTAGTTTGTTTAGCGGGTTTAGCGAGTTTTATTGTTTTTTTAGTTTTAAGTTTTAAGTTATTTTTAGTTTTTTTGAGATTTTGAGATTTATGATTTTTTAATTTTAATTTTGCTTATAATATCAATCTAAAAGACAAACAGTGTCTTAATTATTGTTTCGATCGGAACAAGAATTAAGCGGTTTTTGATTATTATTGATTTATTAATTTATTGAATATTGACTTAATTTATTTGATTTCCCTATAGTTTTATGCTATAATACTTGCTAGATCCTAAGGTTTTTCTAATTTTTAGAAAAGCTTTAGGATTTTTTTTATGAGAAAAATAATCTTTTTAATTTTTATTACAGGATTTATATTTTTTATTTTTGTAAAAAAAGTTCATGCTCAAAATATTGCCAG
>JAOAFI010000014.1 GCA_026416375.1 Patescibacteria group bacterium
GAATTTCAAGCTTTTGGGATATATCTGGCAGAAAAACTTGGCGAACCAAGAAAAAAAAGCCTTTATATTAAGCTTGCCAAAACTATTCCCCGGCCAATTTTAGAGGAAGCTTTGCGATTTGTTATTGACTCAAATGCCAAAAAAAAGGGAGCTCTTTTTATGTGGAAATTAAAAGAAATGGGCGCTTTCAAAAAGAAAACAAAACAAACTTGACAAAAAAAACTATTTTTTTGATAATGAAATTATCTTATGAAATTTTTTTCTTTAAAAACTATTTTTGAAGTTCTTGCTCAAATATCAATCAATATTACTTCAGGCTGGTTTGGAATTTTAATAATAACACCAGGATTTTTTGGTGTCCGTTCTCTTAATGAATATAAAAACTTATTGACAACATATATCCCTTTTGCTATAGTCAATTTATTAATTACTTTTTGGCTTATTGAATATAGTAAAAAAATATGATAAATGTTAAAGATTTTTTAACAAGCACTGCTGTTGCTTATAGCTTACTGATGATTGTTATCCTTTTGTTTACTATTGTTATAATTTTAAGTTCAAAAAAAACAACTAATAAAAAATGAAAATCACTATCTACACCATCACCGACTGCCAGTTTTCCCGCCAGGAAAAAGAATATTTAAAATCTCACAATCTTCCATTTGAAGAAAAAAATTTAGAGCTTAACAAAGAATGGCTTGCTGAGATGCTGGCTATTTCTGATAACTTTGCCGGCACTCCAGTCACTCGAATTGAAAAAGATGACGGCGCAATAAGAATTTTCAAAGGATTTACCAAAGAAGAATTTGATGAATTTTTAGGCTTTAGCCAAAACAGTCAACCAAATCAAACACCTGCCCCAGCACAACAACAAATTCAGACGAATCAACAACAAACACCAACAGATCAACAAATTAATTCTAAACTTAATGATGTCTTAAACCAGCTTGAACAAAAAACTGAAAACACTTCTCAATTGCCTCAAACTCCTCCAGCAGATGAACAAAATCCAGCTGATTTAACTAATTCAAACAGTCCAATTAATACTAGTGATTCTTCTCAATCAACTACCCCTCAAAGCAATCCTGAACAACCTCAAAATCAACAACCGCAAAATGACTCTCCTCTGCCAAATATTCCCAACATTCCCGATTTTCCAAGTGATTTAAAAACTTAAGATTTAAAAACTTAAAAAAAACTAAAAACCTCAATTCAATACAAAATGTTTCTAAAATAATATTTTTCAAAACAATTTTCTTTATAAAATATTAATCCCAATACAACTTTAATATAGTTATATAGTTATCAATAATTTATTTTATTTATTAATTATCAACTTTTATCAGCCTTGATATAATTACACGCGATCGCGTGTAATTATATCAAATATAAAACTTCTATAAATAAAGCTTTTAATTTTTGTCTTAATTTTTAATAGAAAGTAAATAAATTAAAAAATAAACCAAAAAAATTAAACAAGAACAAAATTTAAAGAAAACTAAAATTGAAGAATGCTTAAAAAATATGTTTTTATTTAAAATAACTAAAGATTAAATAAATTCAAGCAGGGGCGGAGGGAATCGAACCCCCATCAAAGGTTTTGGAGACCTCTATTCTGCCATTAAACTACGCCCCCTATTTAAAATACTAAATTCAAAATCTTAAACAAATTATAATAAATTTTAAATTTCAAAATTTAAAAACATTATTTAATATCTAATTATTTTGTGTGCCCGGAGGGAATTGAACTCTCAATCTCAGCCTCCGCAGGGCTGCGCTTTATCCGTTAAGCTACGGGCACATTTATTTTTCCAGTTATTTTTTCTGTAAAAATATATCCATATTGTACTATTTTTTCTTTTAAATAGACACTGTTGTACTTAACAAAACATATTCCGCCAAAATTTTTTCGAAAAGTTTTTTCTTTTCCTCTTGATTTCCAATAAGTTTTTAAAAACTGATTAGTTGGAATCTTTAATAATTCTGACCAAAATTGTTTTGTTCTTCTTGCTTGATGATAATAATGTAAATGAAGTCTAATTCTAAACTTGCTTTCATCAAGTTGATAACACGATCTTAAAAGAGTTATAAATAATAAAATCATTTTGGGATCAGTATTAGCAAATTGTAAAACGCCTTTTACTTTATTTCCTTCAGCTAAATAAAGTATTGACAAAATGGCTTTTTTCATATCATTATTGATTTTAATTTTTTTTATCTCTTTTTTTGTATCCTCAATAATTTTTTTAATTTTTATCTCTTTTTTTCTTTTAATTGCCTGTATTGCTAAGGGTTGAATTTTTTTTATCCAATGAATTTTATCAAACTTGTATTTATTTCTTATGTTTTTAGTCCATTGATAAAGAGTACTTTTAGCAACATTAAGTTTTTTTGATATTTGGCCGTAAGAATAACCTTGTTTTCTTAAAAGTTTAGCTTTTTGCTTAATTTTTTGACCCAACCTAACAACCATACTGAACAATTAAATATTGGTTTTATTATATATAGTTTAGTTCTATTATTTTAAAAAGTCAATTACCAGCTCCCTCCTCCGCCGCCCCCTCCTCCACCGCCTGAAAACCCGCCACCGCCAAAACCAGAGGAAAATCCTGATGTGCTTCGATTAGGTGTAGCTGAAGCGCGAAAACTAGCCATTGACGAGGATAAGCTATTAGCCAATACCACGCTGTTAAAATGTCCGCTTGAGTAGCTTTGATACCAATCTAGCTGTTTTAAATTCATATTTTCAAATCTTTTTGCCCAAATTCTTTCAACTCCAAAAGCGACTGCATAAGGAAGTAGTTTTTCAAACATCATCTGGCGGTCTGCCTGAAACTCAAGCTGTCTTTTTTGGCTGGTTAAGAAATTTTTTAAAGACTTGGCAACATTAAAAGCATTGACTCCTTCAAACGTTTTTCTTGGCATTACTCTTCCAAAAATAAAAGCAACAATAGCTAAGAAAAAATTAGCAGTAAATAAAGCAATTAAGGCTAAAATATAATATCCCGTCCGTATTTTTTGCGGATTTTTTGGAAATAAGCCTATCTCAACAACATCTTCATAAAGTTTATTTTTCACTTTTTCAACTTCCTCATAAAGATATTCGTCTCTTAGTCTTATTTCTTTTTTTGACTTAAAAAAACTGTCAAGCAATAATTTTTCATAATCTAATAATTTGTCATTTCCGCGAATGCGGGAATCTAATCTTATCAAATAAAAATCAGCTTTTTTTCTCTCTTCAATTTTCAAATATCCGCGCCTGGCTAAATCAACAATAGTTGAAGAAATATCTTTTAAATCAACAGTCTCATCTCCCAAAGTCCCTACCTCAGCCGGAGTTAAAAATCGCCTGTTGTCTGGAGTTTTTGGCGGATCATACCAAGCTTGAACCTCCCCAGGACCAACTGGCGACGGATCACGTCCGTATTTTATCCAGCGATAGATGATATAAAAAGGCAAAACAAAATACCAAATAAGTCCAACTAATCCCAATAAAAGAAAAAACAATCTGCCAACAAGACTTTCTTCAAAAGGAACATACTTTTTTGGCTCAATATAAGAGACTAAATTAATTGGGAAACCTAAAACCGTAGTTAATCCTTGACTAGGATATAAAATGTTATTTGAAAAAATCTCAATTTCAGTCCCATTGTTATTTAAACTACTAATAATTCTAAAATTGCAATTTTTCTCTTTTGAACCAAAAATCCCGGTAAAACAATCAGTTTTTAGGTTTTTTTCATCAATCTTGCCAGGCAGAAAAATCTGAACCTTAACTTTTTCAATTGGCACTTGCCATTCATTGCCGGTGATATTCCAATAAAGCTCGTCATTATCAGAAAAATAAGTAATTGCGCCTTTGACTTTATAATTTATCACGTATGTGCGAACACCAGTAATAGTCTTGTCTGGGTCGCCGATTTTTAACTCAAGATAGTTATTAACAGTTGATTTTGAGTATTTATAAGCTAAATTTTTATCATCAACAACTGATATCTGAGAATAATCAAGAAGATATTTTTGGCCGTCCTGATTAGTCTTAATCATTGGTATTTTTCTATAAATGCCGTGTTTTTCTAAATCAAAAAAATCATAAACAATTGTCTCTTTGATATCTATTGTTGCGTCTTTATTAATACGAATATCAGCATTAAAAAGCCTTATATGTTCGCCTGTAATTGATGTTTCTGAATAAGAAGATGTGTCAATTATTGAGTCAAGATTAACCTGGTCTTTTTCAATCTCTTCAAACTGAGAAAAAACAGGAAGAACAAAAAATAAAAAAACAACTAAAAAAACAAAAATTTTTTTCATTTATAATAATGATAGCATTTTATAAATAAAAATTCTGTATAATATCCTATGACTTTTTATAAGCTTTCCTGGAATAGTTTTTATAAAGACTGCCTTTTTTTGGCAGAAAAAATTTTAGCTAAAAAGAAAAAAATTGACCGGATTATTGCTATTTCCCGCGGTGGATTAGTACCGGCGCGAATTTTGTCAGATTTTTTATCGCTTCCAATCTCAAACATTGTCATCTCTTCCTACTCTAATTTAAAGCAGTTAAAAGAGCCGGAAATTGTTGAGGTAGCGTCTTTTTCCTGGCATAATGAAAATCTTCTTATTGTTGATGAAGTTTCAGACACAGGCAAAACTTTCAAGCGGGCTTTAAAACATTTTAAAAATAAACAGACGGGGAAAATCTATACTTGCTCTCCTTATATCAAGCCAAAAACAGAGCATGTTCCAGATTTTTATATCAAAAAAATTAATGCCTGGATTGTTTTTCCATATGATCTAAAAGAGACTTATCAGGCAGTCTTAAAAATGGAAAAAAGAGATAAAAACAAAGCTTTGGAAAAATTAAAAAAAATAGGATTTGAAAATTGGGAGTTAGAGAAAATTAAAAATAATAAAAAATAAATTTTAAATTCATGAAATACAAACTCGCTCCGGAAATCAAACGTCAAATAAAATTTTTGGTAAAAAAACTTCGCTTTAACCACATAAAAATCAACAATATTCACTGTATCAGAAGTTTTGATGCTAAAACTAGAGCTATTGCCCGAATCTGGGGAATGAGCCGGCTTTTTAAAGAAGTAGCTGGGCTTGAAGCTCATTATATTATTGAAGTTAATGCCAAACGTTTTGATAAACTACCCGAACGTGAAAAAATAAAAACATTAATCCACGAGCTTCTTCATATTCCAAAAACCTTCTCCGGCGCCTTACTTTCTCATAAAGGACGACATCATAGAATAAACGACAAAGAAGTTGAAAAAATAATAAAGCAAATTGAGTAATTTTATTTTTCTATTCTCACTCCCTCTACTCTTTTTATCCAAAACTCCACTCCATCTGACTCAAAAACCACAAAACCAAGATTAGAAACAAAAACTTTTTTTGACTGTTCTCTTGTATAAAAACCAGTTTTTTCCAAAAAAATTCTAATTACACTTCCATGACTGACTAATAAAACTGTTTTTCCTTGATATCCCAAAGCCAATTCACGAATAAAAGGCAAAAATCTAGTCATAAGCTCATCATCAGTTTCAAAGCCAATTTTTTTTGCTTCTTTATAAGATAATGTTCGTAATTTCTCCAAATCCATTTTTAGCTCTTTTTCCATTTGTTTAATAGTTTTTCCCTCATGAGGACCAAAACTTCGCTCTCGCAAAATTTTTGTTGTCTCAATAGTAATTTTTTTATTTAAAGTAATAATTTCAGCTGTCTTTTTAGCTCTGACCAAATCCGAAGAATAAACAGCATCAAAATGAATATTTTTAAAATATTTTTCTGCTGCCTGGCGCGCCTGCTCTTCTCCTTTTTTATTTAAAGGAATATCTGACTGGCCTTGAAGTCGACTTTCAATATTCCAATCTGTTAATCCATGACGAACAAGATAAAAAAGAGTGTTTTTTTTAATCATAGGTTATTTTTAAAAAATCAAAAAAATTATTAAAGATGTTATTCCAGATAAAAAACTTCCCCAAAAAATATCTACTATTGTCATTAAAACAGGCCAATTTTTAAGAGTAGCTAAATTAGTTAGATCATACGTGGCATAAGCAATCAATCCAAATAAAGCGCCATTTAAAAATAATTTAAAAGGAGGAAGTTTTTTTTCAATTCCTGGATAAATAACAAAAAAAATTAAGCCAAAGACAAACAAAAGATAAAAAACCACTGCTGCCAACCAGTTAATTTGTTTTGCCATCAAAAAACCTATTTGTTTTTGATAAAAATCTTTTGCCAAAAATCCAAGCCAAACCATATCAATAGTAAAAAAAATAAGTAAAGTTAAAAAATAAATTTTAAAAAACAACATATTTAAATTAAATGATAAAAGATTTAAATCTTTTTTTGTTCAAAAAAATTTTTTTCTTTAAAAGAAAAAATTATTGCTCCTGCCCACAATAAAAATATTATTGAATAAATAGAGTTTAATTCTGGTCGAATCAGCT
>JAOAFI010000024.1 GCA_026416375.1 Patescibacteria group bacterium
GAACATCCGCCTCTTGGAAAAAATTTAATTGGTCTTTTTTCCCTTTATTTAAAAAATGAATATTTTTTTAGTATTTTTTCAGGGCTTTTTGCTCTTTTTTCTTTTTATCTTTTAAGTCAAAATTTTTTAAAAAACAAAATATTGTCTATTATTTTAAGTTTGATTATTGCTTTTGAACCTTTATTTGCTGCCAATTATTTTTCCAACAATTTAGACTTGTTGGTTTTTGCTTTTTTAAACTTATATTTTTATTTTATTTTCAAATACTTAGAAAACAAAAAAATAAAAAATATTATTTTTTTAAATATTTTATTAGGAATAATTATCAGTGTTAAATTTTATCTTTTGGCTCTTCCTATAATTGCCTCAACTCTTTTTTATTTTTTAATTAAAAAAGATAAAAGATTTATATTTTTTTATTTGTTAACTTTACCTTTAACAGGAATAGTATTAGTTTTAAACTATTTTCAGTATTTTTCAAAAAATCATTCTTTTATTGATTTTTTAAAACTTCAAAAATATATCTTTGTTTTTCATATTCAAGGTAGAGAAAAAGCATTAAACTTAAATTTTTCTATTTTTGAACTTTTATTTTTTGGAAAATATTATCCTAATCTAAAAAACTGGACTTTTGAAAAACATTATAGTATTTTTTGGTTAATTGTTTCTTTTTTTGGTTATTTAAGTTTAATCTTCAAAAAATATTTTTCGCCTATTTCTTCCTGGATAATTTTTTATACTTTTTTTCAAATGTTTTCTTTTACTAGCGCTAAATATTTAATTATTCTTCTTCCTTTTTTATATTTAAGTTTTTTTAATCTTCTAAATCAAAAAATAAAGTAAAATATATATATGAAAACAAAAAATCAAAAGACATCCTTAGTGTGTCCAAGGCTAGACACCTTTAATGTGTCCAATATTACTGTTTTAATTTATACATTCAAAAAAAATAATCAAATTAATGATTCAATAAAAAACGCAAAAATATTGACCGATAACATTATTCTTGTTTATCCTGATTCTTCAATTGTTGAAACTGTTAGAGAAAAAGGCATAAGAGAAGCAAAAACTGACTGGGTACTTCTTCTTGATGCTGATGAAAGAATTTCTTTAAAACTAGCTGAAGAAATAAAAACAATAATCGCTGATTATCAAAAATCTAAAAATCAACAATTACCAACTCATTTTAAAATTCCAAGAAAAAATATTTTTGGACAAAAAAAATGGCTACGCTGGGGAGGCTGGTGGCCCGATTATCAAATAAGATTAATCAATAAAAAATACTTTGTTTCTTGGCCAAAAATAATTCATTCAACGCCAATAATCAAAGGAAATTTTGGTTTTTTAAAAAATCCTCTTTATCATTATTTTCACGGAGATTTAGAAAAAATGGTTGAAAAAACTATTATTTTTGAAAACATTGAATCTGAGCTTTTATATCAATCAGGAAAAAATGCCAATGTTTTGATTTTTTTTCGAAAATTTATCGCTGAACTTTGGCGAAGATTTTTTAAAAATCTTGGTTTTTTAGACGGCACAATAGGAATAATTGAGTCTATTTATCAAGCTTTTTCAAAAACAATTACTTATTTATTTTTATATGAAAAAAATAGATTTAAAAAATAAAAAAGTGGCTCTTTATAATCCTTTTATTGAGACTTTAGGCGGAGGCGAAAAACATATTTTTTTAATCCTTGATATTTTTTGGAAAAATGGCGCTCAAATTAATATTTTTTGGGATAAAAATATTTCAAAAGAACTTGAAAATAGATTTCCACTAGCTTTATTTAAAAAAACAAAATGGCTTCCAAAAAAACTTATCTGCTCATCTTTAAATGCTTTAAAAACTTTAAAAAACTTTGATTATTTTTTTTACATAACAGACGGCAGTTATTTTTTCTCAAGCGCCAAAAAAAATTTTGTTTTTGCTATGGTGCCGGATAAAAAACTTTATAATTTAAATTTTTTAAATCGTTTAAAATTATGGAATTATCAATTTATCAGCAACTCGCTTTATACTGCTGAATGGCTTAAAAAATGGAGAATAAAATCAACAATAATTAATCCTTATATTGAAGAAAATTTTTTTGCTGAAGAAAATATAAAAAAAGAAAAAATAATTTTATCAGTTGCTAGATTTTTTCCTCATCTTCACAGCAAAAACCAGGAAAAAATTATCAAAACATTTTTAAAATTAAAAAACATTTCTTCTTTTTTTAAAGATTATAAGCTGATTCTTGCTGGCGGACTAAAAACAGAGGATAAAAGTTATTTTCAAAATTTAAAATCATTAGCAAAAAATGATTCATCAATAATTTTTAAACCAAATATTTCTTTTGATGAGCTTAAAAAACTTTATAAAATCTCAAATTATTTCTGGCATTTTACTGGTCTTGGAGTTGATGAAAAAAAACATCCGGAACAAGTCGAACATTTTGGAATAGCACCTCTTGAAGCAATGGCTTCTGGATGTTTTGTTTTTTGCCATAATTCCGGTGGACCAAAAATAATTTTTCAAAATAATAAAATTGGCGTTTTGTTTAATAATGAAGATAAATTAATTAAAAATATGATTTACTTTGAAAAAAACAAAAATATTAAAAATAAAATAATTAATAAAAATATAAATAATATAAAAAACACTTTTAACTATAAAAATTTTTTTAATAAAGTTTTAACTATAATTTAATTTTTATTGATATAAAAACATATTTGCTATAATTATTCAATGAAAAAAAATTATCCCATCTCAATTATTATTCCTGTTTATAAAAACTACGAAATGTTTTATAAATACCTTGAAATTAATAAAAAATATTTTGATGGTTGTGAGGTGATTGTGATGAATGATTATCCTTTTGAAAATATTAGTAGCCAAATTAAAAAAATTTATTCTTTAGCTGTTGTTGTTAATAATAAAAAAAATTTAGGCTTTGCCGGCAATATTAATAAAGGAGTAAAACTGGCTAAAAGAAACTATATTTTTTTAATGAACTCTGATGTTGTTTTAAAAAATGATTCATTTAAAAAATCGCTTTTTCATTTTAAAAAAAACAAAAATCTATTTGCAGTTGGCTTTGCCCAAGAAGAAAAAGACAAAAGAATTGTCGGTTCAAATTTAGGTTATTTTAAAAACGGCTTTATCAATCATTCAAGCAAACCAATTAAAAATCAATCACCAATTATTAATTTTTGGGCTGAGGGCGGAACATCAATTTTTAACCGCAAAATATTTATAGAATTAGGTCTTCTTGATGATCTTTTCAATCCTTTTTACTGGGAAGATATTGATTTGTCATATCGCGCCTGGAAGGCTGGATATAAGATAATTTTTGACCCAACAATTGTTGTTAAACATCATCATGAATCAACGATCGGCAAATACTTCCAGCAAAAAAAAATCTTAAAAACTGCTTTTCGCAATCAGCTTTTTTTTCATTGGAAAAACATAACAGATAAAGATATATTAACTAATCACCTAATTAATCTGTCAAAATATTTTTTTACTCCTGGATTTTTTAATGCTTTAATAAAACTTCCTTTAATTCTTAAAAATAGAAAAAAAAATATTAAAATTTTTAAAAAAACAGACAAAGAAATATTAAATTTATTTAAAAATCTATGAAAAAATATTCAATTTCAATAATTTTAATTTTAATAAGCATCTTATCAGTTATTCTTTTTTTTTATAAATTAAATTCTTCGCCTCCTTTTCTTAATGCTGATGAAGCAACAAATGCTTATGATGCTTATTCAATTTTAAAAACCAGCAAAGATCAATATGGAAATTTTTTGCCTTTTAGATTTCAATCTTTTGGAGATTATAAACTGCCTCTTTTAACTTACTTAGCTGTTCCTTGGATAAAATTTTTTGGCTTAAATGAATTATCAATAAGACTTGTTAATCTTCCTTTTGTTTTTTTATTTCCAATAATAATTTATCTTTTAGTTAAAGAATTTTTTAATAATAAAATTATCGCTATAATCGCCTCTTTTTTATCTGCTTTTTCCCCAGGCCTTCAGCTTTTAGGACGTCATGCCCATGAAGGCTATATGACTGTTTTTTTTCTCACTTTAACTTTTTATTTTCTTATAAAGTTTATTAAAGAAAAAAAAACTATTCATTATTTATTATTTATTATTTTTTATTTGTCAATGTTGTTTGGCTATCATCCTTCACGTCTTTGGGCTGGATTTATAATTTTATTTTTAATTTATTTTATTTCTAAAAAAAAATTAAATCTAATATATTTTATTGGTGTTATAATTATTACTTTATTTTTTATTTATACTGATATTAAATACTCGCCAACTAGAATTCAAAATCTTTTATTTTTTAAAACATCAGGATTTTCAAGCAAACTTTATGAGTTAAAAATTGAATCTCCTCTTCCTTTTATACATAATTTTTTAAGTCTTTCTATAAAAGAAGTTATCAATAACTATTTAATTTATTTTTCTCCAGAATTTTTAGTATTAAGAGGCGATGATAATATTCGTTTTGGTTTTCCTGGAGTTTCGCCAATTACTCCAGTTGAGTATTTTTTTATATTTGTCGGTCTTTATTTTTTATTTAAAAATAAAGAAAAATGGCGTTATTTAATTTTAGCTATGATTTTATTTTCTCCTTTGTCAGGATCACTTTCTTGGGCAAAACAATCATTAACAAGAACAGTTTTTATTTTTATTCCTCTTATTGCCACAATTAGTTATGGTTTTTTTCATTTTTTATATAAAAAAAATTATTTTTACTTATTAATAATTATTTTTTCTTATTTAATATTTTTATTTTATTCATGGGAATTTTATCTTTTTCATTATCCTAAAAAAGCTCTTGTTGTCAGAAGCTGGCAAGCAGGATATAAAGAATTAGCAAATTATATTAAAGAAAATTACAACAATTTTGATAAATTTTATATCACTAAAAAAAATGGTCAACCATATATTTTTCTTCTTTTTTATCTTCAATATCCTCCAGAAAAATTTCAAAAACAAGCAAAAACAACAAATCCTGATGAATACGGATTTACTCAAATTAACGAATTTGATAAATTTTATTTTAATGTTTGGCCGATAAAAGAAAAAAATCGATATGTTGTTATTGGTTATCCTGATGATTTTGATTTATCAAAAGAAAAAAATTTAAAAGAAATAAAAATTGGAACTGAAAAAATCTTTTTAATTAAAGAAGTAAAATAAAAAATTAAATAAATGCTAAATAAATAATAATATTATAAAATGCATGAATTAAAATTGGCGCTATCAAGCTTTTTTTCCAAAGAAAAATAATTCCATTTATCATTGATAAAAGCAAATCAGTAGTTAAAAACATTAAAAGCATCTGTCCATTAATTCTTGGATTAACAAATAATATTGGAACATGAAGGAAAAAAAATAAAACACTTGCAAAAAAAGTTGAAGAATAAATATTTTTTGATTCTTCATATAATTTCTTTAAAACAAAACCTCTTGATAATATTTCTTCTGTTATTCCTGTAGCTAAAGAAGTAAAAAAAATCAATAAAAAATTATTAATTCCAGGAAAATTATTTAACAAAATCATTTTTTTGTCTCGAAAATAAATAGAAAAAAAAGCAACTAATAAAAATATTCCACCAATAAACATACTATTTAAAATATCTTTAATGACTATTTTGGGTTTAAAATGAAAATAAAGACTTTCAAAAATTGGTTTTTTATCAATATTTTTAATATAGTAAAAAACAGGAAAAACAAAAACTAAAGGTTTTGCTATAAATTCATCAAACCACTCAGGCATTTTTAAATAAGCACGGTAAAATGCCCAGACAATAAGAATAACTGCCCAGAAATTAAGCGCTCTTTGAGTTGGTGTTATTTTTTCTTTTACCATAAATAATTATTTATATATTTATTATTCCAAAAAATCTCTTAATTTTCGAGCTCTTGTTGGATGTTTTAGTTTTCTTATAGCTTTTGCCTCAATCTGTCTTATTCGCTCTCGTGTTACTTTAAATTCTTTGCCGACTTCTTCTAATGTTTTTGGCTTGCCATCTTCTAATCCAAATCTCATTACTAAAACTTTTCTTTCTCTTGGAGATAAAGTATCAAGAACTTTTGATAAAGCATCTTTTAACAATTCTCTTGAAACTTTATCATATAAAGTCGGCTGATTAGCATCGCTTACAAATTGTTCTAAAGTTGCTTCTTTATCATCTCCAATTGGAGTAGAAAGAGAACGAGGTTGTTGAGAAATTTTTATTAAATTCTCAATTTCATCAACTGACATCTGCATTTCTTTAGCAATTTCTTTTATTTTTGGCTCTCTTCCTAATTTTTGAGTTAATTTTCGCTGAGTTTTATAAAATCTATTAATATGATCAACCATATGAACTGGAATCCTGATTGTTCTTGATTGATCAGCAATTGCTCTTGTTATTGCCTGTCTTATCCACCAAGTTGCATAAGTAGAAAATTTAAAACCACGTCTCCAATCATATTTTTCTACTCCTCTTATTAATCCCTTATTTCCTTCTTGAATTAAATCAAGAAAAGACAATCGACGACCAAGATATTTTTTTGCAATTGACACTACTAATCTTAAATTTGCTTTAATTAATTTTTCTTTTGCTTTTTTATCACCTTTTTCATATTTTTTTGCTAATTCTATTTCATCATCAAAAGTTAAAAGCGGAGTTTTTCCAATTTCTTTTAGATACATTTTTATTGGATCTAAAGATTCTCCATGTTTTAAAACAACAAGCTGTTCTAATTCTTTCTCAATTTCTTCAACTGATTTTTTTGCATCATGCTCTTCTCTTGTTGAAATTGTTTCAAAAATATCAATTCCTTTTTTTAAAGCTTGATCAAAAAAATCATCAATTTCTTCTATATGCTTTTCAGGTTCAGAATAAACTAAAAAAACATCATCTTGAACTAAAAAACCATCTTCTTTTCCTTGATTAAGAAGTTCTTTTAATGTTTTTGGCAGATTTTGATTATTTTTCATCATACAAGAATAAATTTTACTACTATAATATGTTTTTTTCTAGTTCTTTTAATTGTCTATTCAAATTAATTAAAATTAATTTATTTTCCTGATTATCTTCTTTAATAATTATTTCTTTTATTTTTCTTTTTATAGAATTCCTTCTTATTTCTAATACTAATTTATTAATATTCTCTTGATCTAAATCATTTTCTATTGATGAAAAAAGATACAATTCATCAAAAACAGATTTTAATTCAAAAGATAAATAATTAATAAATTCATTTAAAACAAATTCTCTTTTTTCTTGTTTATATTTTAAAAACAAATTTAATATTTTTTGAAAAGAAATTTGAGAAAAATCATTTGGAGAAATTATTTTAAAAATTTCTTCAGCAAATAAAAAAGGATTTTCTTTTTGAAATAAATAACTCAAAAAATATTTTTCAATAATTAATTCTCTATTTGATTTTGTTGTTTTTTTAAATTTTATTTTATTTGATTCTTTATATTTTTCTTTTTTATTAATAATTCTTAACATTTTATTAATACTTTCTTCGTCAACATTTAAAATATTAGAAATTTTTTTTACATAATAAGATTTAACAATTGGATTAGAAATTTTTTCAATAAAAGGCAAAATCATATCAGCAATCTTTTTTTTATCAGATGAAGTTTCTTCCGGATATCTTTTTCTGGCAATATCAATTAAAAAATCATATACTGGTACAGGTTTGCTGATTTCTTTTTTAAAAATTTTAATATCGCTTCTTACTGCCTCATCAGGATCTTTTCCTGAAGAAAGAGAAACTATTCTTAAATCAAATTCAAGTCTTTCAGCTTCCTCTATTGCTCTTTTTGTTGATTCAATACCTGCTTCATCCATATCAAGCATTAAAGTAATCTTTTCAGTATATCTTTTTAAAAGCAATAATTGTTCTGTTGTTAAAGCAGTTCCTTTAATTGCTACAAAATTAGTAAAACCATACTGATAAGGAGAAATCACATCAAATTCTCCTTCAACTAAAAAAACATTATTTTCTTTTTTAATAGATTCTTTAGTTAAATTTATTCCATATAAAGTTTCTCTTTTGTGATAAACCGGAGTTTCTGGAGAATTAACATATTTTGCTTCTTTTGTTGAATTATCTAAAATTCTTCCTGAAAATCCAATAATAAATCCACGACTATCTTTTATTGGAAAAATTAATCTTCCTCTAAAACGATCATAATAATTTTCTTTTTCGCTTTTAATAACAAGCCCATTTTCAAACATTTCCTCATCAGTAAATTTTTTCTTTCTTAAAAAATTTCTCAAAGAATCCCAAGAATTAGGCGCATAACCTAAATTAAAGCTTTTTATAGTTGATATTTTTATTTGTCTTGATTTAAGATAATCCATTGCTTTCTGGCCATATTTTTGATTAAATAAAATATATGAAAAAAATTCTGAAGCTAAATTATTCATATTAATAAATCTTTCTTTTTTTTGCCAAGTTTTATCTTGAAAATTAATTTGATTTAAAATAATTCCTGTTTTTTTGGCTAATTCTTTTAAAGCTTCATAAAAAGTAATATTTTCCCACTTCATTAAAAATTTAATAACATCGCCTCCCTCACTGCAAGCTCCAAAACAATGCCAAATTTGTCTATCAGGAGACACAATAAAAGAAGGACTTTTTTCTTGATGAAAAGGGCAAAGAGCTTTATAATTTCTTCCTGATTTTTTTAAGGTGATAAAACCGCCAATAAAATCAACAATGTCAATTCTTTTTTTCACTTCTTCTATTTGATTATCCATGTTTATATTTTAGCAGAAAATAACAATTAAAAATACAATCTTAAATTATATTTGATATTTAATATTTAATATTTTATATTATATTTATATGATCTATCTTTATCTAAATAAAAATAAAATTAAAATTCTCTATCTTAAAAAAACACTATTAAAACAAGAAGAAACTGCTTTTTTTGAAAAAACTTATCAAACAAATATATTAGAAAATAATAAATCTATTAATGTTGATTTATTAGCATCAGCTGTTAAAGAAGCTATTTCTTCTGTGTCCGAAAAAAAAATCAATGAAAACCAAATAATCTTAATTCTTCCTCAAGAATTTTTTTATTTTTTTAGAACTGAAGTTCCATCAGATATTGCTGAAACTGCCATTAACTCTTTTATAACTGACAAAATTTCGTCTCTTTTATCAATTATTCCTGAAGATATAGTTTTTGATTATTTTGTAAAAAACAATAATCAAGAAAAAATTATTAATTTTTTTGGAATTGAAAAAGAAATCTTAAATCTTATACAACAAGCTTTTTCTTTAATAGATTTAAAAATTGCCAATATCTTGCCGGAAACATTAGTTTATTACAAACTTTTTGAAAAAACTTTAAAAACTGATAAAAAAGAAAATATTTTATATATGATTTTAGAAAAAGATTTTGTTTCCGGCTATTTATTTGATAATTTTGGCTTAATTGAAAAAAATATTTTTTTTGAGAAGATATCTGAAGAAAAAAATCATCTTTCTAATTTAAAAAAAATTATTAAACATTTAGAAGAAGAAAAGAAAATTAAATTAAATCGTTTAATTATTTCAGGAACGCAATCAGAAAACATAAGACAAGATACTTTTACTAAAGATGTTGGAGTCTGGACTAATCTTTTAAAAAGAATTATTCCTAATTTTTATGATCAATATATAAAAATGCTTGTTGTTGACAAAAACCAAATTTTTCCAATCTTAATATATGATGTCTGTTTTGGTGCTTTTGTTTTTTTGAAAGAAGAAAAATTTTCAATTCTTAAAAATCAGCAATTTTCTTTTAAAAAATCATATTCAAGCAATATAAAAACTAATGACTCTTCAAAAAAAGAAATTTTTCTTTTTGCTTTTTCTTTTCTTGTTTCTTTCGGCTTATTTATTTTGATTAGTAATTTAAAAAATTTAAAAACTCCATCTTTTTTTGCTAAAATAACCCCAACAATTACTCCATCTCCTATTCCATCACCTACTCCAACTCCTTCTTTTAAAAAAGAAGATTTAAAAATCCAAATATTAAATGGTTCAGGAGTAGCTGGCAAAGCTTCAGAAATGAAAAAAATACTTAAAGATAAAGGATATGACGATATTGTCACAGGCAACGCTGATAATTTTGATTATAAAACTACTGAAATTCAAACAAAAAAATCAAAATCTCAAGCATCAGAAATGATAAAAGAAGATTTAAAAGATTATATTTCATCATTTAAAGAAACTCTTCTTGATGAAAATAAAGCTCCTGATGTAATCATTATATTTGGCTCTGATTTTAAATAAAAATGAAAATTACAAATATTGATAAAATATTAATAATTTTATTAATAATACTTTATTTATCAGGTTATCTTATTGGTGGCTGGAATATTTTTCTAAATTTAGTTTATTTTTCTTTTGCTCTTTCTTTAATTAAGAAAAGCTATGACAATAAAAAAATCAATACTTTATATTTAATTTTTTTTATTATTTTTATTGTTTTAAATTTATTAATAAAAATAGGTTATTTTTTAAATTTATTTCAAAATCAACTAATAAAACAAAAAAAATTTACAAAAGAATCTGTTTCTACACCAACTATTTATCAATGTCCTGTTATCAATAAAAAAACTGAAGAAGATATTGCTGAAGAAAACGCAGAAAAAACACTATCTTCTTATAATTTTCAAGAAAAATATCCAATTGAACAAAATGTAACTGTAAAAATTATTGAAAAAATACTTTTGCCATGTGAAAAATATGATGAAAATTATTGTCTGCTTAAAAATGGCAATCAATGGAAAATAAAATATCCGTCAAAATGGAAATTATATAGAATAAAAAAACAAATTTTTAATGATCGTTCTTCTGAAAATAATAATGGCTACTATTATGATTTAAAATTTGAAGATGGTTCGTCATATTTTTATTTAAAAGAATCTATTATTTTAAGTGAACAACCAATAGTTAATACTCAAAACCAATGGAATTATTTAAAAAAATACTGTCCTCATATGTTTTATTCAATATCAATAAATGATTTTGAACACTATATCTGTTATGGAAATATTTTGAATTATTCTTTGAATGCAAAAGGATGTTTTAATGAAAAATATTTTATAAATTCTTATTATAAATCATTCATTAAAGTCAACTCTAAAACGCAAAAAGAAACATTAATTTATGATTTATATATTCCATCAATTAAATTTGAAAAAATAGAAAATAATAAAAATATTAAAGAATTAAGAGTTTATGATTTTTCTTCAAATTTTTATTCAGATGACGAAAAATTTATCAATGAATTAGTAAGAATATATTTATCATTATACTTGCAAAATAATAAAGAATATTTATATAAAGATAATTTCACTAAAGAATTTATTAATAATATAAAAAACAAACCAAAAGAATGGGATGATGCAATAAAAATTTCAGCAGAAAAAATTGCCTCTGATGTTGTCAGACTGTTTATTGTTAATTCTCCAAAATTTTTTGAAGGTAAAATATCCGAAAAACCAGAAGGTTATTTTGATTACGTTGAATACTGGGGAAAATCCAAAAATGATCAATGGTTTTTTATTGAAAGATTTTCTGGATCTCAAGAAGGACCTATTTCTTGTGAATATTGGGAAAAATTAAAAATCGGCAAAGGAATGGGCTGTACAAGATTAAATAATCAAGAAAAACCAAACTATGTAGATTTTTAATTTTTTTATCTTTGTTCTTCTTATATAATATCTTCTATGGAAAAAAACGAACTTGAAAAAAAATTAAAAAGTATTTTAGAAAAAATCTCTCTTGACAAAAAAAAACAAGAAATTGTTTTTCTTGAACAGCAATCTTTAGCTTCTGATTTTTGGCAGGATCCAAAAAAAGCAGGAGAAATAATGAAAAAAATAAATGATTTAAAAAAAGAAGTTGATGATATTGAGATGATTCAGCTTCTTCTTGAAGAGAATGATCTTGAAGAGGCTGAAAAATTAATAAAAAAATATGAGATAACTCTTTTTTTATCAGGTCCTTATGATAAAAGCGATGCTATTTTTTCCATTCATGCCGGACAAGGAGGCACTGAAGCTATGGACTGGTCGCAAATGCTTTTTCGAATGTATACCCGATATTTTGAAAAAAAAGGCTGGCGCTGGGATGAGGTTGATAGAGTTGCTGGCGAGGAAGCCGGAATAAAAAGCTCAGTCATAAATGTTTCTGGAAATTTTGCCTATGGTTATTTAAAAGCTGAAGCAGGAGTCCATAGATTAGTCCGGCAGTCGCCTTTTAATGCTGATAAATTAAGACAAACTTCTTTTGCTTTAGTTGAGGTTCTTCCTCAGATTGAAGACAAACAAATAGAAATCAAAGAAGAAGATCTTGAATGGCAGTTCTTTCGTTCAGGAGGAAAGGGCGGACAAAACGTCAATAAAGTAGCCACAGCTGTTAGACTTATTCATAAACCAACAAAAATTATTATTACTTGTCAAAGCGAAAGATATCAAGGAGCAAATCGAGAAACTGCCTTAAAAATCTTAAAAAGCAAGCTTTGGGCAATTGAAGAAGAAAAAAAACAAAAAACTGTTTCAAATTTTAAAACTGAAACCATTGCTTCCTGGGGAAGACAAATAAGAAGTTATGTTCTTCATCCTTATAAACTAATTAAAGATTTACGAACTGATTATGAAGAAACAAATATTCAAAAAATCCTTGATGGAGATCTTGACGGCTTTATTGAGGCGTACTTAAAAAATATTAAAGATTAAGGTTTGCATCTTAAAAATTAAATATGTTATTATAAAATAATATGAACAATATAATTCGAAGCTTTAATGAAAAAAATTCAAATAATAATATTTCTTATAAATATTTTTTTACATTTGTTGCTTTTGCTGTAATCTTAGGTGTTGTGAGTGGTTTTTTGACTTCTAAAATTAATAAAAAAAATGTTAACAATACTTCTTCCCTAAAAAAAGAAAAAATTGTTGGAATTGCTGATAAAAAAACATTTAAAGATCAAGCTGAAGGAATACTCAAAGAAGGTGGAATTGACGGAGAAGGAAATTTTCATTTAGATCGTCCTGGAGGACCATCCCAAAATGTTTATTTAACATCAACTACTGTTGATTTATCTTTATATATCGGAAAAAAAGTTAGAGTTTGGGGCAAAACTTTTTCTGCAGAAAAAGCAGGCTGGCTTATGGATGTTGGATTAGTTGAAATATTAGAAAAATGATAATTTTTGACAAAGTTACAAAAAAATTTCCTCTAGGCAATTTTGGCTTAAATGAAATTTCTTTTGAAATAAATGATAATGAATTTGTTTTTTTAGTAGGACCATCTGGCGCAGGAAAAACCACTATTATTAAACTTATTATAAAAGAAACAAATATTTCTTCCGGATCAATTATTATTGATAACGAAGATATCTCTTCTTCAAATTATAAAAACAAAGCTCAATTAAGACAAAAAATTGGTGTTATTTTTCAAGATTTTAAAATACTTTATGAAAAAAACATTTTTGAAAATATTGCTTTAGCTTGTCAAATAAAAAATTTTTCTTATTCTGCCACTAAAGAAAAAGTAAAAAAAGCGCTTGAGATGGTTGGGCTTTTGGAAAAAGAAAAAGTTTTTCCGATTCAACTTTCGGCTGGAGAACTTCAAAGAGTAGCTATAGCCAGGGCAATTGTTGATGATAGAAAATATCTATTAGCTGATGAACCAACTGGCAATCTTGACCCAAAAACTTCATGGGAAATAATGAAGATTTTCAAAAAACTTGAAAACAAAAAAACTATTATTATTGCAACTCATAATAATGACATTGTTAATAGTTTTCAAAAAAGAGTTATTACATTAAAAAATGGAAAGATTATCAAAGATAAAAGAAAAGGAGGTTATGAGATATGAAAGAAATATTTAAATCAATAAAAAGAACGCCATATCAATCTTTAGCAGGATTTTTAGTTTTATTTTTTAGTTTTTTTTTATCGTTAATAATTTTGTTTTCTCTTAGTCTTGCTAATGGAATTTTAAATTATTTAGAAACAAAACCTCAGGTAACAGTTTATTTTCAACCAAAAACACCAGAAAACCAAATCTTCAAAATCAGAGATGAACTTTCTCAGTCAGGAAAAACTTTATCTATAAAATATATTTCTCAAAAAGAAGCTTTTGAAATTTATAAAAATTTAAATAAAGATAATCCTCTGCTTTTGGAAATGATTTCGTCTGATATTTTCCCACCTTCTCTTGAAATTTTCGCTAAAAAACCATATTTTTTACCTGAAATTGCCGAATATTTAAAAAAACAGCCTGATATTGATGAGGTTCAATTTCAAAAAGATATTGTTGATAAACTTTTAACATTTACCAATGTTTTAAGAAAAATCAGTTTTATTTTTTTTGGATATTTAATAATAATGTCAATTATTGTTTTGACAACAACTATTTCTTTTAAAATCGCCCTAAAAAAAGACGAGATAGAACTGTTGCGTTTGCTTGGAGCAACAAATTCATATATTAGAAAGCCTTTTTTAAAAGAAAGTTTGTTTATGGGTTTTATTGCTAGTATTTTTTCTTTTTTAATTCTTTTAGGATTAATTTTTTATCTAAATCCTTTTTTAAAATATTATTTCTTCGAAATTTCTGAAATTTCTTTTGATTTTAACTTTATAAAAATTATTATCTGGCCGTTTAATTTTTTATTTATTAGTCTAATATTTTTATTCGTTTTATTTTTTAGCTGTTTTATAAGTATTGTTTCAACTTATCTTGCTACTAATAAATATTTGAAAGTATAATAAAATTAATGATTAATAAAAATCTTTTTATAAAATCATTTCTTTTTTTAATTATTTTTTTTGTTTTTTTAAATAAAATTAATGGCCAAGAAAATCAACAAACTTCAGATTTAAGAAAAAAAATTGAAGAATATGAAAAAAAATTAACAGAAATAAGACAACAAAAAAACACTCTTTTTTCTCAAATTCAATATATGAATACTCAAATTTATCTTACTAATTTAAAAATACAAGAAACTGAAGAAAAAATTGAAAAAACAATAAAAGAAATTGGAATACTAGAAACAAAAATAGAAGATCTTGATTCATCACTTAATCATCTTTCAAGATTAATGATAAATAAAATTATTCAAAATTATAAACAAAAAAACTTCTCTTTTTTAGATATATTTTTTCAAAGTGAAAATACTAATAATCTAATAAACAAAATAAAATATATAAAAATTGTTCGTGATAATAATCAAAAACTTATTGTTCAAGTTCAAAAAACTAAAATTAATTTTGAAGAGCAAAAAAATCTGAGAGAAAAAAAGAAAAAAGAACTTGATAACTTAAAAATAATCTTAGCCAGACAACAAGATGATTTAAAAAATCAAAAATTAGCTAAACAAAAACTTTTAATTGACACTCAAAATAATGAAACTGTTTATCAACAATTATTATCTCAGGCAAGATCACAATTATCTTCATTATCAAACTTTGTAAGAAACCAAGGAGGAGCAACAATTTTATCCGGACAAACAATTTGCGATTCTTGGGGATGTTATTATAATCAAAGAGATAGCCAATGGGGCAATTTTATCGTCAATAATAGTTATGATTGCAATGATGGGGTTACTTCTGCGTGTACATTAGCAAAAATAGGTTGTTTAATAACATCAGTAGCTATGATATCAACTCATTATGGAAAAAATATAAATCCATTAGATATTGCTATAAATTCAAATAATTTTTGGCTAAACACTGCTCTTCTTCAAAAAGGAACAATATCAGCAAAAGGAATAAATATTAATAGAACAACAATAGCAAGTTATTTAACTAACGATATAGTAAGTAATAGACCAGTAATTGTTGGAATAAACCATGGGGTTTTTGGAACTCATTTTCTTGTTATAAAAAAATATGAAAATGGAAATTATATAATGAATGACCCATATATTGAAAACGGAAAAGATAAAAATTTTACAGATTATTATTCATTAAATAATATTTTTTCAGTAGATATAATAAATTTTTAAAAAAAGGATAATAAAAATCTAAAAAAATATTTTTGTAGGTTATAGTCCATAGACAAAATATTCTTCAACATCTATAAAACTAATATACACATGAAAAAAATAATAATATTTATTCTTTTTTTGTTTTTGCTTTTTTATTTTTTAAATATTAAACAAATTTTTGCTCAGTCAAAAATTTTAATCAATGAATTTTTGCTTGAACCTCAACCTCAACAAGTGGAAATAATAAATATAGGAACAGAAAGCGCTGATTTAAAAAATTGGGTTATTGATGATGATGGCGGATCATCTAGTTTTTATACTATTGGAGAAAATTCAATGCTTTATCCTAATAGTTGTCTTGTTTTTTCTTCAAATTTTTATTTAAACACAAAATCATCAGACACAATCAGATTATTTGATGATAAAAATAATTTAATTGATTCTTTTTCTTATAAAGCAAGTTCTGGCTCAGGAATATCTTTTCAGCGAATTCCTGATGGAAATAATAATTGGATAACAGCAAGCGCTAATATTGGTTTTTTTAATTCATCAAAAAATTCATGTATTTTTACAACACCAACACCAACTCTAACAACAATTTTTCCAACAATTAATCAAACAGAAACAACACCAGCCATCACACCAACACCAACAACCACTCCTGCTTTAACTATCTATCAAACACCAATTATTCAACCCATATCATATGAAAATATTTTTATTTCAGAAGTTATGGTTAATCCTTTGCTCAATGAAAAAGAATGGCTGGAAATTTTTAACAATAATAATTATCCTGTTTATCTTAATAATTGGTATATTGATGATATTGAAAATGCCGGTTCATCACCAAAATCTTTTTCTTTAGAAATACCAGCAAAAGGATATAAGGCAATTTTTTTATCAACAGCAGTTTTTAATAATTCAGGAGATTATGTCAGACTTTTAGATTTTAATAAAAATCTTAAAGATAGTTTTGAGTATTTAGAATCAAAACAAAATAAAACTTGGGGAAGAATAAATTTTGAAAATGATAATTTTTGTCTTCAACAACCATCATTGGAAGAAAAAAATAATTCTTGCCTTGAACCATCCCCAACACTAAACAATCAATCAAATCAAACAAAAACAACTTCTAATCAAAATTCAACCTTGACTTTAACAACTAAACCAACAGCTCAAGAATTAAAAAAAACAATTAAAAAAAATTCTAGATCTTTTTTAAATAATCAAGATCAAAATACTAGCCTTTATAACTTTAACCAAGGAAAAATTCTTGGAATAAAAGACAAAATAAATAATAACAATAATCAAAAAATAATTATTTTTTTTGCTGTTAATTCTTTTTTTTATTCTTTTTTGACAGTTATCTTAATTTTAATTAAAATAAAAATATTATATGGAAAAATTAAAAAATTTCTTCTATCACTTATTTATACCCAATGAAAAAAATAATTACAAAGCCAAAGCTCTTCATACTGATTTTCTTTTTATCTATCTTATAATTGCTGTTTTTTTAACTTTTTCTTTTAAAAAAATAAATGTCAATAATGTTTTAGGATTTGCAACCGATATTACTGTTCAAAAACTTTTTGAATTAACTAATAAAGAACGTCAAAAAAATAATTTAAAATCTTTAAACTATAATGAAAATTTATCAAAAGCTGCATATGAAAAAGCTTTAGATATGTTTTCAAAAAATTATTGGGCTCATTTTGGACCAAATGGTGAAACTCCCTGGGATTTTATTTTAAAAAATAATTATCAATATGAATATGCTGGTGAAAATTTAGCAAAAAATTTTTTATTCAGCAATGGCGTTGTTTCTGCTTGGATGAATTCGCCAAGCCATCGTGAAAATATTCTAAAAAAAGAATATACTGATGTTGGTTTTGCTGTAGTTAATGGTATTTTAAATGGAGAAGAAACAACTTTAGTTGTTCAAATGTTTGCTAATCCTCTTAATAGAAATATCAAAACAAATAATTATTTAAACGAAAATACAAAAACCTTTGTTAAAAAATACAATAATTATGATAATCAAAAAAATGTTGTTTTAGCTCAAACTACTAATAATAAAAATTTATTAAATTGGCAAATTGTTTTTAATAGTCAAATATTATTTTTTATTTTTCTTATAATTGCTTTAATATTAGATATATACTTTGCAGAAAAATTTGGAATTATTAGAATTGAAGGTAAAAATATCGCTCATTTTATATTTATATTTTTTATTTTAATAAGTTTATTAATTATTTCAAAAGGATCAATTATATAAAATAAATTTATGAAGAATTTATTCAATCAAATAAAAAAAGAATTTAAAAAACATTTTTTTGATTATTTATTATTAATAACAGCAGGAGTTTTTTTTCTTATTGGATTAAATATTTTTAAAGGAGAAAGAATAATTGAATTTATTATTTTATTGGCTTTTTCAAGTTTTTATATTATTTGGGGAATTTATCATCATTTAATTAAAGATGTTTTTAGATTAAAAATTGTGATAGAATATATATTAATAGGTTTTATTGTTTTATTTTTATTAAAAATTATTCTTATTCCATGAAGGGAATTATTTTAGCTGGAGGATTAGCAACAAGACTTAGACCATTAACCTGGGTAACAAACAAACATCTTCTTCCAATTTATAATAAACCAATGATATATTATCCAATTCTTTCAATGAAAAAAGCAGGAATTACTGAGGTTTTAATTTCTACTTCTCCTGATCATGCTGGAGATTTTGCTGAATTATTAAAAGATGGTAGTGAATTTGGAATGAAATTTTATTATTCTATTCAAAGTAATCCAAAAGGAGGAATTGCCAATGCCATTGGTTTAGCTGAAAATTATGCTAAAGGAGAAAAAATCTTAGTTATTTTAGGAGACAATATCTTTGGTTACGATCTAAAAAATGATGTTGAAGAATTCTCTAAAATAAAAAAAGGGGCTCTTGTTTATGGAGTAAAAATGAATACTCAAACAAAACAATATGGAGTTATAGAAATTGATAAAAATAATAACGTTATATCAATAGAAGAAAAACCTGAAAATCCAAAATCTAATATTGCTCAAATTGGAGTATATATGTATGATGAAAGAGTTTTCGATTTTATAAAAAAATTAAAACCATCATTAAGAGGAGAATTAGAAGTTACTGATTTAAATAATATTTATCTTAAAGAAAAAACTCTTTATTGCAAAATTATAGACTGGTGGATAGATGCCGGAACATCTCATGATGAATTATTAAAAGCTAATAATTTAGTATTCGAAAAAATAAAAAATAAAAAAATTTAAAATGGAAAATAGCGAATTTTTATTAATATTAGTAATTACTTTTATTACAATTTTAATATTAATTATAGGAATTCAGTTAATTTTTATTTTAAAAGAAATAACAAAATTAATAAAGAAAATATCAAATTTAATAGATAAAGAAAATTTTAATAATAATGAACAAAAAAATATAGATGAAAATAATAAACAACAAAAAAAATTTGAAAATTCTAATTTATATAATATAATTAATAAAATAAAATTTTTTTATCCAAAAAAATAAGAATTAAGATTATAAAAAATTTAAAAGATGTTTAAAAATCATTTGACTTTAAAAATAATATATAGTATGCTATAATAGTTTTTTAAACCCATTATTTTTGGGTTTTTTTTATCATTAAAAAAATATTAATAAAAATTCTTTCAGATGATTAAAACAGATAAAAAATCTCAAAAAAAAGAAAAAAATAATTTATTTTTAGGCAATAAAGATTTATTTCTTGAAGAAATAAATTTAATTGATGTTCAAAAAAAATCATGGGAAAATTTTATAAATTTTGATTTAAAAGAAACACTAGAAGAATTTTTCCCGATTGATGACTACACTGAAAAAAAATTCTCTTTATTTTTTGAAGATGTTTATTTTGGAGAACCAAGGTATTCAATAGATCTATGCTTAAAGAAAAAATTAACCTATGATGTTCCTGTTTATTTAAAACTTAAACTTGTTAATAAAAAAACAGGTTCAGAAAAAAAACAAGATGTTTACTTCTTTAATCTTCCAAAAATGACCGAAAGAGGAACTTTTATAATAAATGGAATAGAAAGAGCAATAATTAATCAAATTGTTAGATCTCCAGGAGTTTATTTTACAGCAGAAATCGATAAAACAACTGGTCTTACATTATATAATGCTGAAATAAGACCTTATATTGGAGCTTGGATTGATATAACAATAAACAAAAATAATTTAATTGAAATGAAAATTAACAAAAAAAGAAAATTTTTAGCAACAACTTTTATTAAAATTTTTGAAAACGAAAGTGAATCTCAATTAATTTCTTATTTTAAAGATATTAATAAAGGTTTGTTTGAAAAATACATTTTACCAACAATAAAAAAAGATCAAACAAAAACAAAAGATGAAGCTATATTAGAAATATACAGAAAAATAAAGCCAGGAGAACCATTAATACTTGAAAATGCTTATGAAACTATTAAAAATTTATTTTTTGATAATAGAAAATATTCTTTAGCTGATTTTGGAAGATATAAAATAAACAAAAAGCTTAATCTTGATATAGAAATAAATAAACAAAATCGCCTTCTAACAAAAAGAGATATTATTGAAACAATAAAATATTTAGTAAATTTAACTAACAATATTGGAGAATTTGACAATATTGATCATCTTGGAAACAGAAGACTTAGAACTGTCGGAGAACTTGTTTCAATGTATGGAATAAGAGTTGGTATGGTTAGAACAACAAGAGAAATAAAAGAAAGAATGAGCTTAGTTTCAAATGAAACTAATGTTCTTCCTTCTCAAATAGTTAATTCAAAACCAATAATTGTAGCTATTAATTCATTTTATAGAACAAGTCAATTATCAACAATTGTTGACCAAACAAATCCTCTATCTGAACTAGATAATTTAAGAAGAATTACTGTTGGTGGACCAGGTGGAATTGAAAAAGAAAGAGCATCTTTTTCAATTCGTGATATCTCTTCATCTCAATATGGAAGAATTTGTCCTATAAGAAGCCCTGAAGGTCCAAATATTGGTGTAGTTACCTACATGGCTTTATACTCTCGAGTTAATAAATATGGATTTTTAGAAACACCATATAAAAAAGTAATCAATAAAAAAATTACTAATGAAATTGTTTATCTTCAAGCAGATGATGAAGAAAATTATTATATTACTTCTAATGATGTAAAAATAGAAAATAATGAAATAAAAGATGATTTTGTTGTTTGTCGATATAAAGGAGAAATTATTGAAATTGATTCAAAAAAAATAAATTTTATTGATTTATCTCCTCGTCAAGTTGTTGGAGCATCTGCTTCTCTTATTCCATTTTTACAAAACGATGATGCTTCGCGTGCTTTAATGGGATCTCACATGCAATGTCAGGCTGTTCCACTTATAAAACCAGAGGCTCCAATTGTTGGAACAGGAATTGAAGAAAAAATTTCAACATCTTTAGGAAGAACTATTAAAGCTCCAGAAGATGGAATTATAGAATATGTTGATGGTCAAAAAGTAATTTTAAAAGGAAAAAGTGGAAAAATTTTTGAATATAATTTAGAAAGATTCATAAGAACAAATAAAGATGTTTGTTTTGATCAAAGACCAAAAGTAGAAAAAAATCAAAAAATAAAAAAAGGCGAAATAATAATTGATGGTCCTTCAACTGATAATGGAAAATTAGCTTTAGGAAAAAATCTTGTTGTTGCTTATACATCTTTAAATGGTTTAGGATATGAAGATGGTTTTGTAATTTCAGAAAGATTAGTAAAAGAAAATGTTTTAACTTCAATTACTATTGAAGAATTTATTGCTGATTTAGTTGATACTAAACTTGGACCTGAAGAACTAACACGCGATATTCCAAACGTAAGAGAAGAAGTATTAGCTAATTTAGATAAAAATGGATTAATTAATATTGGAACTGAAGTAAAAGGAGGAGATATTTTAGTTGGAAAAGTAGCTCCAAAAGGAGAAAAAGAATTGACAGCTGAAGAAAGACTTCTTAGAGCTATATTTGGAGAAAAAGCAAAAGATATAAAAGATACATCACTTCGTGTTCCTTATGGAAAAAGAGGTACTGTTGTTAATATCGAAACAATTGATGCAAAAAAAGATCCAAATGAACTTGAACCAAGCGTTATAAAAAGAATTATTATCAATACAGCACAACTTAGAAAAATATCAGTCGGCGATAAATTAGCCGGACGTCATGGAAACAAAGGTGTTATTTCAAAAATACTTCCAGAGTGGGATATGCCTTATTTAGAAGACGGTACACCAGTTGATGTAATTCTTTCTCCTCTATCAATTCTTTCAAGAATGAATTTAGGACAACTTTTTGAAAATTTACTTGGAACAATAGCAAACAAAAAAAATGTTCAAATTTCTGTTCCTGTTTTTGAAAAAATAAAAGAAGAATTTATAATTGAATCATTAAAACAATTAGGTTTACCTGTTGATAATAAGGTTACTTTATATGACGGTCAAACAGGTATTCCTTTTGAGAGAAAAGTTTTAGTAGGAACATCATACATTATGAAACTTATTCATATGGTTGAAGATAAATTTCATGCAAGATCAGTTGGCCCATATTCTCTTGTTACTCAGCAACCTCTTGGCGGAAAATCACAATTAGGCGGACAAAGATTTGGAGAAATGGAAGTTTGGGCTCTTGAATCACATAGAGTTCCTTATACTCTACAGGAAATGTTAACAATAAAAAGTGATGATGTAAGAGGAAGAACAAAAGCTTTTGAATCAATAATTAAAGGAACAGATATCCCACAATCATCTGTTCCTGAATCATTCAATGTTTTAATAAAAGAATTAAATGCATTAGGATTATCAATTGAATATGTTAAATAAAAATGGAAAATAATTTAAATATCATTGATTTTTCTGGTTTAAAAATTACTTTAGCTTCTCCTGAAAATATAATTAAATGGTCTCATGGTGAAGTAACCAAACCAGAAACAATAAATTATCGAACTTTTAGAGCAGAAAAAGACGGTCTTTTTGATGAAAAAATTTTTGGACCAACAAAAGATTATGAATGTTATTGTGGAAAGTATAAAAGAATTCGTTATAAAGGAATTATTTGTGATAGATGTGGAGTTGAAGTCACCACCTCAGCTGTTAGACGCGAAAGAATGGGTCATATAAAATTAGCTTCTCCGATTGCTCATATCTGGTATTTTAAAGGTTCATCATCTATTTTAAGCATAATATTAGGTATTCCTCCGCAATCATTAGAAAGAATTATTTATTATGCTTTATATTTAGTAAAAAAAGTTGATGAAAATAAACAAAAAAAAGCAATAAAAATAATTGAAGAAGATCAAAAAAAAGAATTGCAAAAATTAGAAGAAGAATACAATAAAGAAGTTGAAAAAATAAAAAAAGATTTTGAAAATCAATTTAAAAATTTAAAAGAAAAAATATCAAATAAAGAACAATGGGAAATTATTAAACAAGAAATAGAATTTAAACAAAGAGAACAATTAAAACTAGCCTCAAATAATCATCTTGATAAAAAAACAAGAAAAAATGTTTTTTATGAAAGAATTTTAAAAATTGTTAAAAATTTACAACCCTATGATATTTTTGAAGAAGATGATTATATTTATCTAAAAGAAAAAAATATTGATGACTTTTTAGAATTGGGAATGGGATCAGAAACCATTTATGAAATATTATCTTCAATTGATATCCATAAAGAATATTCTTTATGTTTAAAAGAACTTACTGATTCAGCAGGAGAAAAAAGAAATAAATTATTAAAAAAAGTAAGAATTCTTGAAGCTTTTATTAAAGCAAAAATTGATCCAAAATGGATGATTATGACAGTTTTGCCAGTTATTCCTCCAGATCTTAGGCCTGTAGTTCAATTACCAGGAGGAAAATTTGCAACTAGTGATTTAAATGATTTTTACAGAAGAGTAATAAATAGAAACAATAGATTAAAACAACTTATTGATCTTGGAGCTCCAGAAATAATATTAAGAAATGAAAAAAGAATGTTGCAGGAAGCTGTTGATTCATTAATTGATCTTCAAAAATCAAGAGGAAAAGCAAGAACTGCTGGTGCTGCTTCAAAGGTTCAAAAATCTTTATCAGATATTTTAAGAGGAAAACAAGGAAGATTTAGACAAAATTTGCTTGGAAAAAGAGTTGATTATTCAGGAAGATCGACAATTATTGTTGGACCAGAATTAAAACTTGATCAGGTTGGTATTCCAAAAGAAATGGCTCTTGAACTTTTTAAACCATTTTTGCTTCATGAAATAATTGTTAGAGGCTTAGCTCCAAATATTAAAAGCGCCAAAAATTTCTTAGAAAAAAAAGAGCCTGTTGTTTATGATATTTTAGAAGAAATTACAAAAAATCATCCAGTATTATTAAACAGAGCTCCTACTCTTCATAAACTCTCTATTTTAGGATTTTATCCTGTTTTAACTGATGATTATGCTATAAAACTTCATCCAACAGTTTGTGCTGGATATAATGCTGATTTTGATGGAGATGCTATGGGTGTATTCTTGCCAATTTCAAAAAATGCAATTGAAGAAGTAAAATCAAGAATGCTTCCTTATTATAATCTTTTAAAACCAGCTGATGGTTCGCCGATTGTTTTACCAAATAAAGAAATGGCTTTAGGATGTTATTATTTAACAACAATTGATAAAAATTTAATTAATAAAAAAGATGAAGAATTAAAATATTTTGCTACTTATAATGAAGCCTACAGATTTTTTCAAGTTGGAAAAATAAAATTAAGAGAACCAATACTGGTAAAAATAGAAGATAAATTAATAAAAACAACCGTTGGAAGAATTATTTTTAATAATTCCCTACCTCAAGACTTTAGTAATTTTATAAATGAAGATATAAAAGCAAGCGATTTAAAAAATATCATTATTAAAGCAATAAAACATTATGATGAAAAAACTGTTGGAGAATTAATTGATAGATTAAAAGAATTAGGTTTTTGGGCGTCAACCATTGCCGGAGGACTTTCTGTATCTATATTCGATTGTCAGATGATTGAAGAAAAAGATAATATTATAAAAGAAACTGAAAAAGAAATTAAAAAAATTAATAAAAATTATCTTGAAGGGCTTTTAACTCTTGAAGAAAAAAAACGATATTCAAATAAACTTTGGATTGATACAACAGAAATTTTAGCCGATAAAACATGGAAAGCTTTAGATGAAGAAAATCCAGTTAAAATAATCATTAATTCAGGAGGAGCTCGTGCTTCAAAAGAACAATTAAAACAACTTTCAGCTATAAAAGGTCTTGTTGTTGATCCTTTAGGAAAAATTATTGAGGTTCCAACAAAATCAAATTACAGACAAGGACTTTCGATTTTTGAATATGTCATTTCAGCTAGAGGTGCAAGAAAAGGATTAACTGATTCAGCATTAAAAACAGCTGATGCTGGTTATTTAACAAGACGCCTTGTTGATGTTGCTCATGATATGATTATCAAAGAAATTGATTGCAATACAAATGAAGGATTAGAAATAATTAATCAAGGAACAAGAGGAGAAAAATTTAAAGAAAGAATTATAAATAGATTCTTAGCTCAAGATATATTAAATGAAAAAAATGAAATTATTGCTAAAAGAAATGATTTAATTAATGAAGAATTAGCTGATTTAATAATAAAAAACAAAATAAACAAAGTAATAGTTAGGTCTCCTTTATATTGTGCATCAGCCTATGGTCTATGTCAAAAATGTTACGGAGTTGATCTTTCAACTCATAAAGTTGTTGATATGGGTGTTCCTGTTGGTGTTATAGCTGCTCAATCAATAGGTGAACCAGGAACTCAATTGACAATGAGAGTTAGACATTTTGGAGGAATTGTTATTTCAGATGTTACTCAAGGATTGCCAAGAGTTGAAGAATTATTTGAAACCAGAACTCCAAAAATTGTTTCTCCTATTTCTGAAATAAATGGAAAAGTATCGGTTCAAGAAGATACAGAAAAAGATCTTTATTTAATAAAAATAACATCATCAAATAAAAATTCTCAAATAAAAGAACAACAATTTACTATTCCAAAATCTCAAAAATTAAAAGTCAAAGACGGAGATCTAATAACAGAAGGAACACCATTATCAGAAGGATATCTTGATATTAATGATATTTTATCAATAAAAGGATTAAGAGCTGCCCAACTTTATCTTTTAAATGAAATTCAAAAAGTTTATGAATCTCAAGGAATTGCAATACACGATAAACACTTTGAAACAATTATTAGAAAAATGAGCGATAAGGTAATTATTGAAGATGAAGGAGATACATCATTTATAAAAGATGAAGTTGTTTCAAAAATAAGATTTGAAGAAGAAAATAAAAAAATTCTCGCCAAAGGCCAAAAACCAGCAACTGGAAAAATATCAATTTTAGGTATTACAAGAGCCGCTATTTATACTGATTCATGGTTATCTGCTGCATCATTTGAACAAACAACAAACGTATTAAGCTCAGCAGCTATAAAAGGACAAGTAGATTATTTGTTAGGATTAAAAGAAAATGTTATAATAGGCAGATTGATACCAGTAACAAAAGAATTAATTGAAAAATATTATGGTAAGTTTTTAAACAAATATGCCAACAATCAACCAACTGGTCAAGAAAAAAAGACAAAAGAGGATTAAAAAATCAAAAGCAGTTGCTTTAAAACAAAATTTTAATTCTCTTAAAAGAAAATATTTAAAAAATAATAATCCTTTTAAAAGAGGTGTTTGTACTATTGTAAGAACAATGACACCTAAAAAACCAAATTCAGCTTTAAGAAAAGTCGCTAGAGTAAGACTTTCCAATAAAATGGAAGTAACTGCATATATTCAAGGAATAGGTCATAATCTAGCTGAACATTCAATTGTTTTAGTTAGAGGAGGAAGAGTAAAGGATCTTCCAGGAGTTAAATATCATATTGTAAGAGGTAAATATGATACTGCTGGAGTTGAAAATAGAAAAAGTTCTCGTTCCAAATACGGAACTAAATTGCCAAAACAAAAATAATTAATAGTTAATAAATGATATGCCTCGTCATCGTTATAAAAAAATAAAAATAAAACCAGATAAAATTTATGAAAGTTTTGAAGTAGCTAAATTAATAAACTACGTCATGAAAGATGGGGAAAAAAAAGTAGCTGAAAAAATTGTTTATCAAGCTTTTGATGAAATAAAAAAACAAGGAAAAGATCCAATCAAAATTTTTTATCAAGCAATTGAAAATACTTCTCCTCAAATGGAAGTCAAACCAAGAAGATTAGGAGGTGCTTCTTATTTAGTACCAGTTGAAGTTAGAAAAGAAAGAAAATTATTTTTATCTTTAAATTGGATTATTGAAGCGGCATCTGCTAGATCAAATAAAGAATATCATAATTTTTATAAAAAATTATCAGCAGAAATTATTGACGCAGCCAACAATCAAGGTCAAGCTGTTGTAAAAAAACAACAAACAGAAGCTCTAGCTGAAAAAAACAAAGCTTTTTCTCATTTAAAGTGGTAAGTTTATTTATTAATTTTAATTTTATTTATTTTTAATTTTTATGGCTCAACAATCAATAATTACCAAAAATCGAATTGTCCCTTTAGATAAAATCAGAAATGTCGGCATTATTGCCCATATAGATTCAGGAAAAACAACAACTACAGAACGATTTCTTTTTTATACTGGAAGAACTTATAAAATCGGCGATATTGATGAAGGTAATACTCAAATGGATTGGATGCCTCAAGAAAGGGAAAGAGGAATTACTATTGTTTCTGCTGCCACCACTACTTTTTGGAAAGGAGTAAGAATTAACATTATTGATACTCCAGGACATGTTGACTTCACTGCTGAAGTTGAAAGATCTTTAAGAGTTTTAGATGGCGGAGTGGTAATTTTTGATGCTGAAGAAGGGGTTCAATCACAATCTGAAACTGTTTGGCGTCAAGCTGATAAATATAAAGTTCCAAGAATATGCTTTATTAATAAGATGGATAAATTAGGAGCTGATTTTGAAGCAACTGTTGCTGAAATAAAAGATAGGCTTGGAGCCAATCCAGCAGTAATGACTTTACCAATCGGCAAAGAACAAGAATTTAAAGGAGTAATTGATCTTTTAACTCTAAAAGCTAAATATTGGGATAAAGATCCGCAAGGCATAGAATATACAGAAACAGATGTTATTCCTGAAGATTTAAAAAACAAAGTTCTTGAAGCAAGAGCAAAATTAATTGAACAAATTGCTGAAAATGATGATAATCTTTTAAATAAATATTTAAATGGAGAACAAATATCAATTGATGAATTAAAACTATCTCTTAGAAAATCAGTTATTGCTTACAAGCTTATTCCTGTTTATTGTGGAAGTTCTTTAAGAAATAAAGCAGTTCAACCGGTTCTTGATGCTGTTGTTGACTATCTTCCCTCCCCTGCTGATTTAAAAGAAATAAAAGGAATAAATCCAAATAATAACAATGAAGAAAAAAGAAAACTAATTAATGAAGAAAAATTTTCCGCTTTAGCTTTTAAAATTCAACTTGATCCCCATGTTGGAAAACTTACTTACACAAGAATTTATTCGGGAATGCTTGAATCAGGAAGTTATATTTACAATGTAAATAGAGGAAAACAAGAAAGAGTCAGCCGAATTCTTTTAATGCATGCTAATAATCGAGAAGAAATTGACAAAGCTTATGCTGGAGAAATTGTTGCTCTAGTTGGACCAAAAGAAACAAAAACAGGCGATACTTTAGCTGATCCAAATGCGCCAATAATTTTAGAACAGATTACCTTCCCAGAACCAGTTATATCTTTGGCAATTGAACCAAAAACTAAAGCTGATCAAGAAAAACTTTCTTACACTCTTCAAAGACTAGCTGAAGAAGATCCAACATTTAAAGTTAAAATAAATCATGAAACTGGCCAAACAATAATGTCCGGAATGGGTGAACTCCATCTTGAAATCTTAGTTGACAGAATGAAAAGAGAAATGGGTATGGATGTTAATGTCGGAAAACCTCAAGTAGCTTATAAAGAAACAATAACAAAAAATGTTGATAACATTGAAGGAAAATATATCAAACAAACAGGCGGCCACGGACAATATGGTCATTGTGTTATAAAAATCGAACCGTTAGGTCGAGGTGAAGGATTTAAATTTGTTAATAAAATTAAAGGGGGCGTAATTCCTTCAGAATTTATTCCTTCAGTTGAGAAAGGAGTGATTGAAGCAATGGAAAAAGGAGTTTTACTTGGTTATCCAATGACTGATCTTCAAGTAACTTTATATGATGGAAGCTATCACGAAGTTGATTCTTCAGACATTGCTTTTAAAATTGCAGGTTCAATGGCTCTTCAAGAAGGAGCTAAAAAAGCTGGATTAACTCTTCTTGAGCCAATTATGAAACTTGAAGTAACCGTTCCTGAAGAATTCATGGGAGTTGTAATTGGCGATATATCTTCAAAAAGAGGAAAAATTATGGGCACAGAAAAAAGATCAAGAGCTGTTGTTATAAAAGCTTTTGTTCCTTTAGCTGAACTTTCTGGATATGCTACAAATTTAAGATCATTAACTGAAGGAAGAGGGATATTTTATATGGAACCATCCCATTACGAAGAAGTACCTCAAAATATAATTTCATCAATGCTTAAAAAATAATTATTTAAAGATAAATATACTGACAATAATCAAAATCTATCTTTTCAACAGAACTAGCAATAGTTTGATAATTATTAATTATTGGAAAAATAATTTTTTTATTGTTTTCATCTAATTCAGAAAAAATATCATCAAGCAAAATCAAAGGTTTTATTTTTTTATTTTTTTCAATATATTTTATTTCATTTATTTTAAGCCAAAAAATAGCTAATCTTTGTTCACTTCTTGAGCCAAATTTATGAATATTTTTATCTTGATTATTTTTATGATCTAATAAATAAATTTCAAAATCGTCTCTTTGAGGTCCAACAATTGTTTTTTTATATTTAATACTTTCTTCAAAACTATTTTTTAATCTTTCTCTATTTATTTCATTTTTTAAATATTTTATTGAAAAAAATTTAAAGTCAATTTTCTGATTTAAATTTAAAAAATTTATATACTCTTCTCTTTTTTGTGTTAGATAATTACCATTTTTTATCAAATAATCATCCCAAAAATTAAGCTCATTATTTAAATCAATAAAATTTGATTTTAGTTCTAAAATTTTATTTCTTTTTCTTAATGCTTGTTCATAATTAATTAATTTTTTCTTATATTCTGAATCAAGAAAACTAATTATTTTATCAAAATATCTTCTTCTTTTTTCAGGAGAACCAATAATAATTTCAAGTTGTTCTGGAGAAAATAAAACTGTATTGGTTTGTTCTTGTTGATATAAAAAATGTTTTTTTTCGCTTTTTTCAATATAAAATTTTTTTGTCAACTTTTTTGTTTTTTCTAATTTTAAAAAAATAGAAAATGATAAAAAATCACTATTTATTAAAAAATCGCCGAAAACCTTTGATTCTTTTTCATAAAAATTTATCAATTCTTCTTCCTTCTCTTCTCTAAAACCAATTCCATTAATTAAAAAATGAATTGATTCTAAAATATTTGTTTTTCCAAGAGAATTTTTGCCAATAATCAAATTTATATTCTTATCAAAGATTAATTCTTTTTCTTTAAAATTTCGAAAATTAATTAGCTTTATTCTTTTTAAAAACATAAAGTAGATTATATATTTTTTTATTTATTTTTTCTTTAGGACAAATTTTGTCTCAATAAATGAGGGCAACATTATTTTTCTTTTTAAAATTAATGCTTTATCTTTAAATTCAAAAAAAATTTTTTCCCAATATTTTTTATAAAAAAAAGAAACATCAGAAAAATCTTTTTTATGAAATATTTTATACCAAATATTTTCTTTAGTAAAAATTTTATGAACTATATATTTTTTTGAAACTCTAATGCTTTCTTTTATTGTTTTTTGAATTTTTTCATAATCCATTTTTTCTAAAAGATCATGACTATAAACTAAATCAAATTGATTATTTTTAAAAGGAAGATTGGTAGCATCAGCTAAAATAATATACGGTTTAATATTTTCTTTAGCTAAATTATAAGCAGTTTTTGAAAAATCAATTCCTTTAGCATCAACACCAAAAAATCTTAAATATTTTATCGTCGTTCCAAGACCACAACCTAACTCAAGAGCTGTTTTTGGATTTAAAGTAATTTTATAAATAAATGCTCGATAAAAACTAACCAAATTATGAAATATTTCTCCAAAAAAAGAATCAACTTTACTTATTTTATGACCACCTTTTTTACCCATATAATAATCTCTATCATAATAGCTTGAATCAATTCTAAAAGGAGTAATCACTGTTCCTCTGAAAGTTTTTCCTTCAATTATTTTTTCTAAATTATTAAAATCATGACCTGAAGCAACAATTACTGTCAAGCCTAATTTTTTTGCTAAAGGAGTTGCTACTGGATCAAAAGGAGCATTTAAACCAGGAGTCCATTTATTTCCAATAATTTTTTCTACTTCTTCCCAAGTTATTTTTTCAATAATTTTAGCATTTTTAAATTTTTTTGGATCTTTATCATATATTCCATCAACATTTGAAAGATTAATAATTAAATTAGCTTTATAATCACGAGCTAAAATTACCGCATCATAATCAGTAGACCATCCAGGTTTCCAGCCAGCCCCAATAGCAATTGGCTCTTTCCAATAAAAAATTTTTTTATCATAATTTGTAATAATTCTTGGATGTGAAACATCTTGAAAAATTGTTCGCAATAAATGAGCATTAAAACGAGTAGCATGAATACCAAGCCAATCCAAATCTTCATTATTAATGTTTCCAATTACTTGTTTTCCTGCATCTTGATAATGACGAGCAATTTTTCCGCCACCTGATATAAGCATAAATCTTTTTCCTTTTAAAATTTGAGATCTAATAAAATAATTTAATTGTGAAAGAAATTTTGTATCAACTCCTCCATTTGGAACAATTAAACTTCCTCCAACAGATATAATAATTGGCGGTTCTTTTTTATCAAAAAAAAACATATTTTTTAATTCATATAATTATACAAAAAAATAAATCTTTATTCAAATTATTCCTCCTTGAAGTCCAAAAATAAAAGAAATAAGTCTAACTAAAAAATAAGAAAAAATTAATATTCCAAAACCAATAAGACCAGCGGTAATTTTTGCTTGAGCGCTTTTTATTTTATCTTGATTGCCTTGAGATAAAATATAATCATATCCGCCCCAAATCAAAATAAAAAGAAGAATTATTCCAGCTAAAGGCATCATAAATTGTAAAATTCTTCCTATAATATGACTAAGTTTTATCTCAGAAGAATCAACTCCAGGAATTCTTAAAGGTCCTTCAATTGTCTGTCCATTAAGATTAACTGCTTGAGCTAATATTTGTTTTATCATTGTTTTTGTCTAAATAATTTTTAACATCTTTTATTTCTTCTTTTTCTTTTGAATTTATTGATTCATTAATTTTTATTTTGATTTTGTTTTTAGCGCATTTTGGACAAATAATCGTTGTATTAACAATAATTTCTTGTTCAAAAACAAAACCACAATTTAAGCATAAATATTTTTTAATATTTTTTGGAACAAAATTTGCTTTCTCAATATCAAAAAAAAGTTCATTATCTTTAATTTTTACTTTTATAATATCTCCTTTTTTTACTTTTCCTTCAATAATTAAATTAGAAATTGGATTTTCAATATATTTTTGAATTGCTCGTTTTAGAGGACGAGCTCCATAAATTGGATCAAAACCTACCTGAGCTAAATCATCAATCACTTCATCACTATAACAAAAACCAATTTCTTGATCTTCAAGCAACTTTTCTACGCCTTTAAGTTGAAGTTTAATAATTTTTGATATATCTTTAAATTTTAAAGGTTCAAAAATTATAATCTCATCAAAACGATTAACTAATTCAGGTCTAAAAAACTTTAAAAGTTCAATCATTACTTTTTCTTTTATTTTTTCAAAATCATTATTTTTTTCATTATTAGTTTTATTTTTTTCTTTATTTTGATCTTTATCTGTTTCTCTTTTAAGAATTTCTTGTTGAATCAAATTTGAAGCAATGTTTGAAGTACAAATAACAACTGTATTTTTAAAGGAAATAGTTCTTCCTTTGTTATCAGTTAATCTACCATCATCTAGTATTTGAAGCAAAATATTAAAAATATCAGGATGAGCTTTTTCAATTTCATCAAAAAGAACAACACTATATGGTTTTCTTCTAACAGCCTCAGTTAATTTACCGCCTTCTTCATAGCCAACATATCCAGGAGGAGCACCAAGCAATTTTGCCACTTCATGGCGCTCCATATACTCTGTCATATCAAACCTAATCATTGCCTCCTCGCTTCCAAACAAAACATCAGCTAAAGTTTTAGCTAATTCCGTTTTTCCAACACCAGTTGGACCTAAAAAAACAAAACTTCCAATAGGCCGAGAGGCTGATTTTAAACCAGCTCTTCCACGCCTGACAGCTTGAGAAACTGAGGCTACTGCTTTTTCCTGATTAATTAATCTTTGATGAATAATCTCTTCAAGATGAGCTAAACGCTCAATTTCAGATGAAGTAATTTTAGAAACAGGAATTCCAGTCCAACGAGAAATAATATCGCGGATAATATCAACAGTAACACTTGTTGTTGTTTGGCCTTTTTTAAGATTATATTCCTCTTGTTTTTCTTTTAATTGAGATTGAATATCATCTATTTTTGAATTTAAAATTCTTACTTTTATCTGATCCCCTTTTTTTTCAGCTTCAATTTTTTCTTGAGACAACTCTTTTATTCTTGTTTCAAGAGATCTTATTTCTTCAGGCAAAGAAATTAAAGGTAGTCTAACAGCTGAAGCTGCCTCATCAATTAAATCAACTGCTTTATCAGGCAAAAATCTATCTCCAATATATCTTTTAGATAATTTTACCGCTATTTCAATTGCCTCAAGCGGTATTTTTACTTTATGAAAAGCTTCATATTTATCTTTTATTGCCTGAAGCATTTTAATTGTCTGTTCTTCTGTTGGCTCAGGAACCAACACCGGCTGAAAACGCCGCTCTAATGCTGGATCTTTTTCAATATACTTTCTATATTCAGTCAAAGTTGTTGCGCCAATTATCTGAACTTCTCCCCGGGCCAGAGCTGGCTTTAAAAAATTTGAAGCATCAAGAGATCCTTCTCCGCTTGATCCAGCACCAACAATATTGTGAATTTCATCAATAAAAAGAATTATCTGTCCATTTGAAGCTTTAATCTGTTCAAGCAAGTCTTTCATTCTTTCTTCAAATTCTCCTCTGTGGGAAGCTCCAGCTAAAATACTCATTAAATCAAGCTGTAGAATCTTTTTATTTAAAAGAGGCTCCGGAACTTCACGGGAAACAATTTTTTGAGCCAACCCCTCAACAATTGCTGTTTTTCCAACTCCAGCCTCGCCGACCAATGACGGATTATTTTTGCTTCGGCGAGACAAAATATGAATTACTCTCTCAATTACTGAAGATCTTTCAACTACCGGATCAAGAAGTCCTTGAGAAGCTTTGGCAGTTAAATCAATAGTAAATTCCTCCAAAACTTTTTTCTTTTTCTGGGCTTTTATTTCTTCTTCGCTCATTAATCCTTCTTTTTTGCCAGTAATTTTTTTATTTAAATCTTCTTTTTTTAATCCTAATTTAACTAATATTCTGGCGCCAACTCCTTCTCCTTCCTCATACAAAGAAACTAAAAGATGTTCAGGAGCAATAAATTCAAAACCAAGTTTTCTAGCAATAATAAGAGAGTCGTTTATTATTTTTTTTATCCTTGGAGAAATCTGAGGAAGTTTATCAGCTGTTCCTTTTTTATAAATTTTATTTAACTCTTCTTGAATTAATTGAGGAGAGGTTTTTAATTCTGTTAAAAGATTATAAATCTCTGAGTCAGTAGTTAAACCGTACAAAAGATGTTCGCTGTCAAGATAATCACTTTTTAATTCTTTAGCTTTACTTTGAGCCATCATAATTACTCTATTGGACCTTGAGGTTAAATGAGTCATTAGATCAAGATTGGCTGTTTGAGGCTGATTTTCTTGGATTTTTTTTTCAGTCGGTTTTTTTATATTATTTTGTTCTGTTTGATTATTAATTTTTTGATTAATTTGATTGCCAGCTAAATTATTTTGAACTTGATTATTATTAAAATTTTGATTGTTAGTATTTAATTGATTAGGGATATTAGAATTAGTGTTTGAACCATTAGGATTGCTATGATTGTTTGGATTTAAATTTGCATTTTGTTGATTATTTAAAAAATCAAAAAAGTTTGCCATAATCTTATTATGGAGAAAAAAAATATTAGTGTCAACATAATCATTTTTATTATTTTTTTATTCTTTAATTCTTTTTATGTTTTTGCTTCAAATGAAAACAAAAATAATCAATCAATAAAACTGAATGAATTAAAACTTACGCCAATTATTGCCTCGCCAACTATTATCCCGCAAATAAATATTACAAACAATTTGTCTGAATTAATTGATGATAAAAATAATAAAAAGCAAAAAAACCAAAATATTTCTTATGGAAAAATAATTAATAATTTGATTTATTATACTCAATACAATAATAATTATTCTTTACCAAATCAAGACAACAAAGAAAAAAAATGCACTATTCATTATGCTGGCTGCGGACCAACAACCTCAGCAATGATTATTGCCTCATATATAGATAAATCAATCACTCCTGAAAAAATTGTTGATTATTTTAAAGAAAAAAAATACTATCTTGGATGTAATGGATCATCAATTTATGATAATAAATCAGTAATTGAAGCGTTTGGAGTAAAAACAAGCAGTGATGTAATGAGTTTTAATCTTGATGAGGCTAATAAAATTATACCTATTATTAAAAATTATCTTAAAGCTGGCTGGACTTTTTTTGCTTTGGCAAATTTTCGTGAAAATGGAGGCGGTCATTTTTTCTGGATCGTTGATATTGATAATTCAGGCAATATCTGGGCTTTTGATCCTTGGTACGGCAGATATCAACAGCCTTTTAATGAAAATACTTATTATCCATTTCCAAAATATCGGCAAATTTTTAAAGTAAAAAAATAATTTTTAATTAAATATTAAATAAATGTATAATAAAATTATGGATAAAAAAATTTTAGTTTTTATTGGAATTTTTTTTGTTTTTATTATTTTTATTTTGTTTTTAATTGCTTCAAATAAACCAAAAGTAAAAAATGATTCAAATCAGACTCAAACCATTGTCTCTCCAATACAAAAAATTCAAATTAAAGATTCTGAAAAACCAACTAATCCGCCAATCATTTCTCCAGCTGAATTTACCGGAGTTAAAGAAGAAGAACTTCCGCCAAAAATAAAAGATTATAGCGATCAAAAACTTGATCTTCTAAAAAAATTGCCTTTAAAAATGAGTTATTTTATTATTGATTTTGATTATGTTGAGGATAAATTCACTGTTTCTTATCTTGAACCAAAATCTTCCTCCAAAAACCTTTTCTCTTCATGGCTTTTCCAAAACTATCCAGCATTAAAAATTAGTGATTTTATAGAAAAATAATCATTTGAAAACAAAACTATTTTTGTTTTAAAATCAATAATATGTTGTCTTTTTATATCCTTGGAGCAAAAAAAATATTTTCTATTTTAAAAAAGATATTTTTTATTTTTACTGTTTATTTTGTTATTATTTTTTTATTTATAAACTTCACTTCAAATAATTCAATTAAAACTGAAAGAAATTTTGAAAAAAAAATAAATAAATATGATGATAAAATATTAAAAGATGAAAAATTAACAAATAATCCTTATGGTAAAATCTATATTCAAATTTATAAAGGATCAAATTGTTTTCTTTTTGGTCAATTATGTGATAATAATAATTTAGATGAACAAAATTATAAAAATAGCTTTTTTGGAAAATTTAATACTCTTTTTGAATCTTTATACTTAAATCAACCTGCTTCTTTTTCTTTTTGGGCCTCAAATTCATTAAATAAAGCTGGTTTTATTCCAAATGTTTTTGCTTTAGATAATTCTAGACAAGCTACAACTGGAATAGGTTTTCAATCTTTAAAATCTTTTTATATCTTATGGGAAAATTTTAGAAATTTAAGTTTTCTTATTATTACTCTAGTTTTAGTAACAATCGGTTTTATGATTATGTTTCGAACAAAAATCAATCCACAAACAGTTATTTCTATTGAAAATGCTCTGCCAAAAATTATAATCTCAATGATTCTTATTACTTTTTCTTATCCAATAGCTGGATTAATGATTGATTTAATGTATGTATCTTTGCCAATTGTTGCTGGATTATTTAAAAATATTCTTTATATGCCTCCTGATGATTTAGCTAAAAGCATAGATCTTGCTCCAATAATTCCTTCAAAAACACCTGCTGATATTGTTTTAAAAAATATTATTTTTGAATTAATAAATAATGCAATAAAATTAATGAATCCTTTTGGTAATAGATCTATTTTAGATTTAACTTTTGATCAATTTATAAATGATAATGCTTTTGCTATTGTTTTTGATTGGCTTAATTTTAATCTTTATATAAAAGCAATAAACGATATAATATCAGGAGCTTTTTTAAGTCAAAATATTATTTTTCAAGAATCTTTTAAAATAATTATAAGTGTTATTGGTTTATTTCTAATAAGCGCATTAATAAACCCAGTTGGAGAATATTTAAGTAGTATATTAGGAAATCTTGGAGAAGGCGCTGGAATAGGCATACCTAGATTAATTTTTTTTGGTTTTGTAACTATGATTCTTGTAAATTTTGGCATTATATTGATAGCTTTCTTAGGATTGTTTTTTTTAGCTTTTAGAATTTTTTTCTTTCTTCTATCTTGTTTTTTTAATCTAATAATTTACATAATCTTAGCGCCTTTACTTCTTTTACTTGAAGCAATTCCTGGTAAAAATTCTTTTTCTTCTTGGATTAAAAATATTGCTGGTAACTTAATTGTTTTTCCTGTTTTTCTTTTTATTATTCTTCTACAAAAATCTTTTTATGTATTTTTAAGTCAAGATTCTTCTTTTATTTCTTTACCTGGATTAAATTTCTATCTTTTTGGAGTAAAATTTGAACCAATAAACATTCAAACAAGCATTCCATTCTTTATTTCTTTAATAAATATATATATTATTCTTATGATTCCTGATTTATTAAAAACAGCTAAAGCTTTAGTTATAGGAAAAGAAGGAATATCTATTCCAACAAATGCTGGAATTATGTTAGGAGGAATTGGAGCTGCAACAGGTAGTATAATGGGTTTTGCTAATCAATTTTATTATTTAAAAACTGGATATGAAGCTTTGCTTCAAAAAAAATCTATTCCAGCTAGAGAAACTGGTCAACAAGAACCTGAAAAAGAAAAAAATATATTTAGAAATACTTTTAATGAAGGAATTAAGTGGGTTAGTAAAAAATTTGGTTTTTAATTTTTTTATCTAATAAATCCTGGTAATTTTAAAACATCAACTCCAATAAATCTTAATATAAATACTGAAAAAATTATAAAAACTAATCCTAATATGCAAGAAGTTAAAAGCTCTTGTGCTTTTTTTAGTTTTTCTTGATTGCCTTGAGAAGATTGAATTATAAAAGAAGAATAAATAATACAAAAAAAAGCTATTATACCAGCAAGACCAATAAGTCTAACAAGCAAAAAATTACTTATAAAAACTGATAAATCAAATGGAATACAACCAAAACCACTATAATAACTATTATTTTCTATACAATTTAAACATTTATTTAATTGAGAATTATTATTTTTAAAATAAATTTCACATAATGATTTATATTTTTTATCTGTTATATTAACAATAGTATTATCACTAATACAAATACAATTGCCATTTTCATAACTTTCTTCTCCTACCTTACATCTATCTTTTAAAAAATTAGGCACAATAGGACTTTTTTCTATTAAAAAAGATTTAAAATTTTTCATAAAAGGTTCTATAAGAATATCTAAACCAAAACCAATATGAGTTTGATCTGGTTGAATTGTTTCTTCAAAAGAATCACAACATTTATTATAAGAAGTATTAGCAAAACCACACTTAAAAAAATACTCATAATTATTATTTATTAAAGTAGGTGATAAATCAGGGGTTATTGTTTGAGCAAAAATATAATTAAATTTAAAAATAAATAAAAAAATAAATAAAAAAATAGCAAAAATTTTTTTCATAAGATTAATTATAAACATTATTTTTTACCTTTTCCAATTTCGAAATCATCCTTAGCTGATTTAAAAGCCAATATTAAAG
>JAOAFI010000043.1 GCA_026416375.1 Patescibacteria group bacterium
AATTTTCAATTTCTATTAAATTATTAATAAATTATTAATTTATTAATTATTAAATATTAAATAAAAATTAAAAATTAATTTATTAAAAATTATTTTTTTCAAGTTTATTATAAGTCTATTATTTAGTTTATAAGTTTAGAAAGTTTGACGAGTTTAGCGGGTTTTATTATTTTTTTGATTTTGAGTTTTGAATTTTGAGTTTTGAGATTTATAATATTCTTATGCTTATTGTTATTTGCGGTGAAGATTCTATATCAGCTTTTAATTATTATTCTCTTTTGAAAAAAAATTATAAAGAAAAAAATTATGAAATATTTGAAATAAATGCTAATGAAATAGAAAATATAGATATAATTAATCAATCATCAATGCTTTTTTCATCAAAAAAAATATTTTTTACTAAAGATTTAAATAAAAAAATTTCAAAAAAAATAAATTTAAAAATAAATAAAATAGTTGAGGATATAATAAAAGAAAAAAATATTGAAGTTATTGATTATGAAGAAGAAATACAAGGCAGAATGCTTAAATTTTCAAAAAATGTAATTATTAAAGAGTTTAAACCATCAGAAAATATTTTTAAACTTCAAGAATCTATATATCCGGGAAATTTAAAAAATTTTATCCGTATTTTAAATAAGGTTTCTGAATCATCTGATGAGTATTTTATTTTTAATATGATTGTAAAACATATCAGAAATCTTATTTTGACAAAAGAAAAAATATTTGATAAAAAACTTAAATCATGGCAAATAGCAAAACTTACAACTCAATTATTAAAATGGGATAAAGAAAAGCTTATTTCTTTTTATCAAGGACTTTATAAAATTGATCTTCAGCAAAAAACTTCATCAACGCCGTATTCTGTAAAAAAATCTCTTGAAGTTTTATCTTGTTATTATTTATAATAAAATTCTTATGAATCTTAAAATATTCAAAGCTTACGATATTAGAGGAATATATAAAACTGATTTTAATAAAGAAGATTTTTTTGAAATAGTCAAATCTGTTATTACTTATATAAAAAATGTCTTAAAGAAAAATGATTTAGTATTAGCTTTTGGCTATGATACAAGGATAAGTACTCCGCCTCTTATTGAAGAAACAAAAAAAGCTATTATTGATCAAGGAATCACAGGTGTTGATATTGGTTTAACAACAACACCAAGTTTTTATTATGGAGCTTTAAAATATGGATATGACGGCGGAATGATGATTACTGCTTCTCATAATCCAAAAGAATATAATGGCATCAAAATGGTTATTAGAGACAATAATAAATTAATAAAAATTGGTGCTGGTTCTGGAATGGAAGAAATTAAAGAAATTTTTGTCTCAAAAAAATTTTCTTCATCAACTAACAATGGAAAAATAATTAAAAATCAAAATGTAATAAAAGATGAAGTAAAAGAAGCTTTATCAAGAATTAATAGAAACTCTCTTAAAAAATTTAAAATTGTCACTGATACTGCCAACGGCATGGCAATTTTATACCTAAATGAATTTTTTAAAAATATTGACGTTGAAGCAGTAAAAATTTTTGAAAAATTAGACGGAAACTTTCCAAATCATGAAGGCAATCCTTTAAAATTTGAAAATTTAAAATGGATTCAAGAAAAAGTAATTGAAGAAAAAGCTGATTTTGGCATTGCTCCTGATGCTGACGGAGATAGAGTTTTCTTTATTGATGAAAAAGGCCAAATTGTACCAGCAACTATGATAACTTGCCTTATTGCTAAAAAAATCTTGGAAAAAAATAAAAATGAAACAATTGTTGTTGATATCCGATATATCAGAAATGTGATAAATCTTGTCAAAAAATTTGGAGGAAAAGTAGAATTGACAAAAGTCGGCCATGCTTTTATAAGCAAGAAACTTGATGAAGTTAATGGTATTTTTGCCGGCGAATCTTCAGGCCATTTCTTCTTAAGAGACACTGGCTTTGCTGAAAGTTCAATTTCAATCATTGCTTATATTTTTGAAATTCTTTCTCAAAGCAATAAAACTTTTTCTGAACTTGTAAAAGAATTTTATACTTCTTTTGAATCAGGAGAATATAATTTTAAATTAAAAGAAGGAGTCACCGGAAAACAAATAATAGATAAAATTGCTCAAGATTTTTCTGACGGAAAAATAAATTGGCTTGACGGCATATCAGTTGATTATCCAGAATGGCGCTTTAATATAAGAATATCAAATACAGAACCTTTACTTAGGCTTAATGTTGAAGCTGAAAATTTTGAATTAATGAAAGAAAAAACTAAAATTCTTATCGAAAAAATATCTTCTTTAGGAGGAAATAAAGAGTAAAATTTGATATAATATAGTTTTATGAATGAAATAAAATCAATAAAACTCTCTTCTTATACTCAAGCTCTTTTAAGCGCTTTAACTAGTATTAAAAAACGCTCAAGACCTGACGACTTATCTGCTTTAAATGTTTCTCAAACTGTTTCTTTCTTTGCTTTGGCTTATGAAAAAGTCAGAAATGCAGTTGAATTTCGGGAAGATCATCTTATTTTAAGAGGTGCAATTGAAAGAATTTTAAGACGAAGATTTTCTATTAATCCAGACGGAAAAGGAGAAGCAGAAAATTTAATTCGCGAACTTTTGTGGGCAAGATATTTTGACAATGGAGCTTTTGGCACTGAAGATATAATAAAAATTCAAGAAATAATAGATAAGTATATATTTTTAAAAAGGAAAATAATTCCAGGAAGAGATATAAATACTCAAAATTTTTTAAATGATTTTCTTCTTGATCTTTTAACTTGTCAAATAGAAGAATATCTAAAATCAGAATCTGCTCAAAGAAATGCTAATTTAACTTATTTTATTTATCAAGTTTTAAGAAAAAAAATAAAAATAGAGGGATTAAAAGAAGAAGAGAAAGATGTTTATTTTTTAATTTCTTTAGAAAAAATTTTCAGAAGAAGCGACAAAGCTTATCTGCATCATCATATATTTATAGATTTTTATAAACCTCTTTATTCTTATTCAAAAGAAGAGCTTGAGAAAATAGCTTCAAAACTGCCATCTATTTTTGAAAAAATCGACAAAATGATAAAAAGTCCTTATGTTGATAGCATTAACAAATTTACTAAAAAACAACTTCCTCCTTTTTTAATTTTTTTTGAAATTATTAAAAATAAACCTGAAGAAATTGAATCAATTTTGACAGGCAAAGAAAAGCTTTGGATTGAAGTTGATGAAACCTGCCGAACAAAATATCAGCAAATGGGTAAAAGAATTACTAATTTAGGAATTAGAAGCTTTATCTATATCCTTTTAACAAAAATGATTTTTGCTATTATTTTAGAATTTCCTTTATCAAAAGCTATATATAATGAAATAAATTATGAATCAATTTTAATAAACACCCTTTTTCCGCCGATTTTAATGATTATTATTTTAGGTTTTTTTAGAGTACCAGGAGAAGAAAATACTAAAAAAATATATCAAAGAATTATTGAGATAATCGATGAAGATGCCTCTTTTGAGACAAAAATTGCTTTTGTGCCAAAAAAATCAACTCCAAAAAAACCAACATTGATTTTTGGATTTACTGTTTTTTATTCTTTAACATTTATTATTACCTTAAGTTTAATTTATGAATTTTTAAATAAACTTAATTTTAATTTTATAAGTCAAGCAATTTTTATATTTTTTGTCTCAGTAGTGACATTTTTTTCTTATCGAATAAGCCAAGTGTCAAAAGAACTTACATTATCAGAAAAAGAAAGTATTTTTACGCCAATAATTGATTTTTTCTTTATGCCGATTTTATCTTTAGGTAAATTTTTTTCTTCAGAAATTGCCAAACTTAATTTCTTTATTTTTATTTTTGATTTTATTATTGAAGCACCATTTAAACTTTTATTTGAAGTAATAGAAGAATGGATTTCATTTGTTAAAAAAAGAAAAGAAGAAATAATTTAACTTATTGACATTTTTAATTTTTTATATTATTATTAAAAAAATAAAATAATTTTACTTTAAAACTATGAGAAAAAACATTATCAATGAAAATTTATCACTTCTTCTTGCCGCTCAATTTTGAGGCGGTAAAAAGTAGTGTGATTTAAAAATTTACCGCCTCTAAGGGCGGTTTTTTTTATATATATGAAAAAAAATAAAATTTTTATTTTTGACACAACTTTAAGAGACGGAGAACAAGTTCCAGGATGTCAATTATCAACAAAAGAAAAAATAATTATTGCCAAAGAATTAGAAGATTTAGGCGTTGACATAATAGAAGCAGGATTTCCTATTTCATCTCCAGGAGATTTTAAATCAGTTTATGAAATAGGCAAAACAATAAAAAAAACAATTATTTGTGCATTAACTAGAGCTAAAAAAGAAGATATTGATTGTGCTGTTGATGCTTTAAAATCAGCTAAGAAAAAAAGAATTCATACAGGAATTGGAGTTTCTGATATTCATATAAAATATAAATTTAAATCAACAAAAGAAAAAATTATCGAACAAGCCATTCAAGCAGTCTCTTATGCAAAAAAATTTATTGAAGATGTAGAATTTTATGCTGAAGATGCAGGAAGAGCTGATAATCAATTTTTAGCAAAAATAATTGAAAAAGTAATTGATGCAGGAGCTACTGTTGTTAATATACCAGATACTACTGGATATTGTCTGCCGGATGAATTTGGAAGAAAAATAAAATATCTTAAAGAAAATGTAAAAAATATTAATAAAACTATAATATCTGTTCATTGTCATAATGATTTAGGATTAGCAACTGCCAATAGCTTATCAGGAATAATAAATGGTGCCCGTCAAGTAGAAACAACCATTAACGGAATTGGAGAAAGAGCAGGCAACACAGCAATGGAAGAAATTGTAATGATTATTAAAACTAAAAAAAATCTGTCTTTTGAAACAAATATTAACACTAAAAAAATCTATTCTATAAGTCGTTTAGTAGAAAAAATGATGCATATGCCAATTCAAAAAAATAAAGCAATTGTTGGAGAAAATGCTTTTGCTCATTCTTCGGGAATTCACCAAGACGGAGTTTTGAAAAAAAGAGAAAATTATGAAATTATTAATCCTCAAGATGTTGGAATAGATCAATCAAAAATTATATTAACAGCTAGATCAGGTAGATCTGCCTTAAAACATAAATTAGAAAAATTAAATTACAAAATAAAAAAAGAAAATATAAATATTATCTATAAAGAATTTATTAAAATGGCAGATATTAAAAAAAATATAGATGATAAAGATTTAAGACAATTAATGTTAAAAATTAATTCAATTTAAATTATGAAAAAAATAATTAATGGGATTATAAGTTCAATATATCCTGATGATATAAATACTGATGATATTATTCCAGCATGGACTTTGCAAGAATCAACAAACAAAGATTTTTTTGGCAAATATGCTTTTTCAAATTATGACAAAGATTTTGTTGAAAGATGCAAAAAATTTAAAGAAAATATTATTGTTGCTGGAGAAAATTTTGGTTGTGGCTCATCAAGAGAACAAGCAATATATGCTCTTCAATATAATAATATAAAAGCAATAATTGCCAATTCTTATCCTGATATTTTTTATAGAAATTGTTTGAATAATGGTCTTCCGGCATTGATAATTGATAAAAAAATAGATGTTAAAATAGGAGAAAATATTACCATAGATTTTGAAAAAAAAACAATTCATATAAAAAATAAAAAAATTTTAATTAAAAATAAAGATGAAGATATAAAAATATTTGTTTTAGGAGGAAAAATAAATCGAATTCATAAAGATCTTGAAGAAATTATTAATAATCAAAAAAAAAGAATAGATTGGACAAAAACAAAAATAAATTATAAAAAATCAAAAACTATTGTAGAAAAAATAATTTCTTATCATATAGGAAAAGAGGTTAATCAAGAAGAAAAAATAGATTTGCCAATTGATATTTTATTTTTCAACGAAGTTATTGGTCCTCCGGCAATAAAATATTTTTATGAAAATTTTTCTGAAATATTTAAAAAACATAAAAAATCAATAAAAATATTTAATAATAAAAAAGTTTTTTTTATTCCAGATCATACAGTTCCATCATCTTCTGTTGCTGTTTCTGAAGGAATAGACTTAATGGAAGAGTTTTCTAAAAACCAAAATGCAAGATGTTATAAAGAAGGAGACGGAATTGAGCATGTAGTTTTGATTGAAGACGGATATATTTTGCCTGGAGAAATAATATTAGGCACAGATTCTCATACCTGTACAAATGGAGCATTTAATACTTTAGCTTTAGGAGTTGGAACAACTGATGCTTCTTATGCCTTAGCAACTGGATATTTGTATGACTTTGAGATTCCAAAAACAATAAGAATTAATCTTAAGGGAAAATTTAAAAAAGGAGTTTATGGAAAAGACTTAATCTTATATCTTATAGGCAAATTTGGAGTTGATGGAGCATCAAAAAGAGTGATTGAATTTGGAGGCGATGGATTAAAAAATATATCAATTGAACAAAGAATGACTATTGCCAATATGGCAGTAGAAATGGGAGCTAGAACTGCAATTTTTGAACCTGATGAAATAATGTTAAATTATGTTAAAAAAATATCAAAATTTTCTTACAAACCATTTTATCCTGACAATAATTGTTTATATGAAAAGAAAATTGATATAAATCTTTCCTCTCTTGAACCAATAGTTGCTTTTCCTCATAAACCAGAAAATACTGTTTTTATATCAAAAATAAAAGATTATTTAAAAAATACTCAAAAAAATCCATCAGCTGATAAGCCAGCAGTTTTTTCTTTAAAAATAACTGATGCTTTTTTGGGAGCTTGCACAAACGGACGCTATGAAGATTTTGTTGAAGCATCAAAAATATTAAAGGGTAAAAAAATTCATCCTGATGTCAATTTTGTTGCTATTCCGGCCTCAAGAAAAATATATAACCGTTTACTAAAAGAAGGAATATTAGAAATTTTTGCTGAAGCTGGAGCAAATATTGAATCATCAAATTGCGGTCCTTGTTTTGGAAAACATATGGGAGTTGTCGGCAAAGGAGCTCAAATGATTTCATCATCAAATAGAAATTATATTGGAAGAATGGGATCAAGTGAAGCCAAAATTTTTTTAGCATCGCCGGCAACAGTAGTTGCTTCAGCAATTGCAGGTTATATAGTTGATCCAAGAAAATATCTATGAAAAAAAATATTCTCTTATTGCCCGGAGACGGCATTGGTCCAGAAGTAATAGATCAGGCAGTAAAAGTAATAAAAATTGTCTCAGAAAAATTTAATCACAATTTTAATTTTTTATATGCAGATATAGGACATCAAGCTATTTTAAAAAAATCTGATCCATTGCCAAAAGAAACTATTAATTTATTAAATCACGCTGATGCAATACTTTTTGGAGCAATAGGAGATCCTTATTATGACAATAATCCTCAATTAAAAATAAGACCTGAGCAAGGACTTTTAAAATTAAGAAAAATTTTAGGTCTTTATGCTAATTTAAGACCTATAAAAGTTTATAATTCAATTTCTAATTTATCACCTTTAAAAAAAGAATTAATTAAAGATGTTGATTTTATTGTTATTAGAGAATTAATTGGAGGAATATATTTTGGAAAAAAAGGAAGAGATAAAAATAAGGCTTTTGATTTATGTGAATATAAAAAAGATGAAATAATAAGAATAGGAAAAGTAGCTTTTGAATTAGCAAAAAAAAGAAAAAAGAAAGTTACTTTAGTTGATAAAGCAAATGTGCTGGAAACCTCAAGATTATGGAGAGAAACAATCCAAAATCTTTCAAAAGAATATCCTGATATTCAGCTTGAAATGATGTTTGTTGATAATGCTTCAATGCAAATTATAAAAAAACCAAAAAATTTTGATGTGGTTTTAACAGAAAATATGTTTGGCGATATTTTAACTGATGAAGCATCTGTTATCGCTGGATCTATCGGGCTTTTGCCTTCGGCATCAATTGGAGAAAAAATTGCTTTATATGAACCTATTCATGGATCATTTCCAAAAGCTACTGGAAAAGATATCGCTAATCCTATAGGAGCAATATTATCATCAGCAATGATGTTTGAATATAGTTTTAATCTAACAAAAGAAAGCAAAATTATAGAAGATGCTGTTAAAAAAGCTTTGGAAAAAGGATTTGGAACATATGATATCAATAAAAAAGAAAAATTTTATAAATGCAGCGAATTTGGAGATATTATTTGTAAAATTATTAAAAATTATTAAAAATATGAAAAATAATAGTTTGATTGATTATTCTCTAAAAAAAAATAAAAATATAAACTCTTATGTAAAAAAATCAGAAATTTCTGCCATTAAAGAAATTGCTTATTTAGCTGAAAAAGAAAAGCAAAAAGGCAAAAATATTGTCTCTTTATCTGTTGGAGTTCCTTTTTATAAAATGCCAAAATATATAAAAGATCATGTTATTAAAACTATAAACGAAAAAGAAGACATTGATAAATATACTTTTTTTCCAGGGATACTGCCTTTAAGAAAAAAAATTGCAGAAAAAATTTCTTTTGAATTAAAAATTCCAACCTCTCCTGATGAAATTGTTATTACTGCAGGAAGCATGATGGCTCTTAAATATGCTACAAATGTTTTAATAAATAAAGATGATGAAGTTATTGTTTTTTCCCCATATTTTTCTTCATATAAAGAACAAATAACGCTAACAGGAGGAAAAATAAAAGAAATTCCTTTAAAAATAAATAAAAATAAAAATGATTTTTTTTATTCTATTGATTTAAAAAAAACAGAAAAAACAATTAACAAAAAAACAAAAGCAATCATTGTCAATTCGCCAAATAATCCAACTGGAACTGTATACAATAAAGAAGAATTAATAAAATTAGCAAAAATAATTAAAAAAAATAATTTATATCTGATTACTGATGAAGTATATGATTATTTAATTTTTGATAATATTTCTTATTTTAACATTGCTTCAATTTCTTGGCTTTGGCCAAAAGTAATCCGCTGTTTTTCTTTTTCAAAAAAATATGGAATGACTGGCTGGAGAGTTGGATATCTTCATACCAATAAAGAATTAGTAAATCAAATTTTAAAAATTCACGATGCAACAATTGTCTGCAATAATCATTTAAGCCAAGAGGCAGCTTTAGCTGCTTTATCTAAAAATGAAAATGAAGACGATGATATAAAAAATTATATAAATATTTTAAATAAAAATAGAGAAATAATGATTAATTATCTTGGTCAAATGAAAAATTTTTTTTCTTATAATAAACCTCAAGGAGGATATTATGTTTTTGTTAAATATAAATATCCATTAAAAAGCAAGGAAATGGCAAAAAAAATTCTTTATGAAGCAGGAGTAGCTGTTGTTCCTGGAATAGGTTTTGGAAAAACAGGCGAATATCATTTACGATTTTCATTTTGTCAAAAAACTCAAGAAATTATAGAAGCTTTAGAAAGAATTAAAAAATTTATTAACCTCTTGAAAAAATAATAATTAATGTTTATAATTTTAAAAATATGAATAATAATTTTGAATTAAAAAAATTAATTATTAACATTGTCCTTATTAACCGCTCAACGGGCGGATAGTTTTTTTAATATTAAAAAAAATTGACCGCCCAAAAAAAAAGGGGCGGTTTTTTTGTTTATTATGATAAATTTTATTAATTCAATAAAATCAAAAGGAATAAAAAAAATAGAAAAAAGCGCTATTTCTGAAATCATAAGAGTTATTAATCGTCCAGAAATTATTTCTTTAGCTGGAGGTCTTCCTGCGCCTGAAACATTTCCAAAAGAAATAATCAGCTCATTAAGTCAAAAAGTAATTGAAAAACATTGGAATACAGCTTTACAATATGGTTCAACTGAAGGAGTTATTTTATTAAGAAAAATAATTAGCGATTTTCTTAAAGAAAAAGGAATTAAAGCAAAATGGGAAAATATAGGTATTGTTTCCGGAAGTCAACAGGCACTTGATTTTTTAACAAGAATTTTTATTAATCCAAAAGATAATATTGCAGTTGAAGCACCAACATATATTGGAGCTATTGATGCTTTTTCTTTTTATCAGCCAAATTTTGTCGAGATACAAACAGATGAAGAAGGAGCAATACCTGAAAAATTAGAAAAGATTCTTAAAAATAAAAAAATAAAGTTTATCTATCTTGTTCCTACTTTTCAAAATCCAACTGGAAAAACAATGAGTGAAAAAAGAAGAATAGAAATAGCTTCGGTGATAAAAAAATATAATACAATTTTAATAGAAGATGATCCTTATGGATATTTAAGATATAAAGGAAAACATCAAAAACCTATTCAAACTTTAATTCCTGAGCAAACTATTTATCTTTCTACATTTTCTAAAATATTAGCTCCTGGATTAAGATTAGGTTTTTATGTTGCTAATGATGAAATTTTAAAATTAATGAAATCTGCTAAACAAACATCAGATCTTCACACAAGCAATTTTGACCAATTTATTGCTTATGAATATATAAAAACAGGATCTTTTAAAAAACATTTGCCAAAGATAATTAATATCTATAAAAAAAGACAAAAAACAATGCTTGATGCTTTAGAAAAATACTTTCCAAAAAATTTTTCATGGACAAAACCTGAAGGGGGAATGTTTATATGGATAGAAGGACCAAAAAATTTTAATAGTTTAAAAACATATTGGAAAGCAATAGAAAACAATGTTGCTTATGTTCCTGGACAATATTTTTTTGTAAAGCCAAATCAAGGAAAAAATACAATGAGATTAAATTTTACTAATATCACTGAAGAAAAAATTATTTTGGCAATAAAAAAATTATCTGAAATTATTAAAAAAAATATATGAAAATCACTGGCGCAGAAGCATTAATAAAATCTCTTTTGTTAGAAAAAGTAGAAGTAATTTTTGGCTATCCAGGAGGAGCAATTATGCCAGTTTATGATGCTCTTTATCATTATCAAGACAAAATAAAACATATTTTAGTCCGTCATGAACAAGGTGCTGTTCACGCTGCTGAAGGATATGCACGAATTTCAAGAAAACCTGGCGTCTGTTTTACCACATCAGGTCCAGGAGCAACAAATTTAGTAACAGGAATTGCTGATGCTATGATGGATTCTGTACCTTTAGTTTGCATAACAGGACAAGTGGCATCGTCTCTTTTAGGCTCGGATGCTTTTCAAGAAACTGATGTTATAGGTATTACCACTCCAATTACAAAATGGAATTATCAAATTATCAACGCTCAAGAAATTCCAGAGATAATTTCAAAAGCATTTTATATTGCATCAAAAGGAAGACCTGGACCAGTAGTAATCGATATTACAAAAAATGCTCAAATAGAAGAATTAGATTATAAACCAAAAAAAATTTTTATAGAAAAATTAGAAAAAACAAATAAATTAGAAAAAAACAAATTAAAAGAAATTGCAGAAATAATCAACTCTTCAGAAAAACCTCTCATAGTAGCTGGACATGGAGTTTTGATTTCTAATGCTGAAAATGAATTAAATATTTTTTCAAAAAAAGCTAAAATACCAATAGCTGTAACTCTTCATGGAGTATCTTCAACAAATAAAGATAATCCTTATTATGTTGGAATGGTGGGAATGCATGGAAATTATGCTCCAAATGTTTTAACAAATGAAGCAGATCTTCTTCTAGGGTTTGGAATGAGATTTGATGATAGAGTAACAGGAAAATTAGATAGATATGCAAAAAATGCAAAAATAATTCATGTTGATATTGATGCTTCTGAACATAATAAAAATGTCAAAACATACTTTCCAGTATTATCTGATTTAAAATATTTTTTAAAAAATATTTTGCCATATATAAAAAGCAAAAACAGAAAAAATTGGATTGAAAAATTTAAACAATTAGATGAAATTGAAAAAAAATATGAAAAAAAAAGATATAAAAAATATGAAAATAAAATAACAAGTGATTTGGTAATAAAAAAATTGTCAGAATTAACAAAAGGAAAAGCAATTGTTGTTGCTGATGTTGGACAAAATCAAATGTTTGCTGCCAGATATTATGATTTCAAATTAAATAATAGTTTTATTTCTTCTGGAGGATTAGGAACTATGGGATTTAGTCTTCCAGCATCAATAGGAGCAAAAATTGCTTCTAAAAATGATGTTTATGCAGTTGTTGGAGACGGTGGATTTCAAATGACTATTCAAGAATTAGGAACAATTATGCAGGAAAAACTACCAATAAAAATTCTTATTTTAAATAATCAGTATTTAGGAATGGTAAGACAATGGCAGGAGCTTTTTTTTAGTAAAAGATATTCTTTTACTTATTTAAAAAATCCTAATTTTATACAAATTGCTCAAGGGTATAATATTCAATCAAAAAAAATCAACAAAAAACAAGATCTTGAAAAAGAACTTAAAAAATTTATTAAATCAAAAAAACCATATGTATTAGAAGTTATGGTTGAAGCGGAACATAATGTTTTTCCAATGATTCCTGCTGGAAATGCTGTTGATGAAATAAGATTAGAGTAAAATAAATTTATTTTTTAAAATATGAAATATCAAATAAATATTATTGCAGAAAATCAACAAATTGTTGTTTATAGAATAATAAATTTATTTTTAAAGAAAAAAATATTTATAGAAAAAATAGAAGCCAATTTTAATGAAAAAGAAAATTTTTCAAAAATTTTAATCATAATAAAAAATTTAAATCAAAATATGATAGAAACAACAATAAAACAAATTAATAAAATAATTGAAATAAAAAAAATAAATTATAAAAAAATATTATAAATTTATTTATAAATCTATGAAAATGAATTTTGGAGGGGTTGTCGAGGAAGTAATCACTCGTCAAGAATTCCCCTTAAAAAAAGCGTTAGAAATTATGAAAGATGAAACAATTGCAGTTGTTGGTTATGGTGTTCAAGGTCCGGCTCAAGCTCTAAATTTAAAAGATAATGGATTTAATGTAATAATAGGCCAAAGAAAAAATACTTCTTCTTGGAAAAAGGCTATCGATGATGGATGGAAAGAAGGAAAAGATCTTTTTGAAATTGAAGAAGCAGTAAAAAAAGGAACAATAATTGCTTTTTTATTATCTGATGCCGGCCAAATTGCCGTCTGGCCAAAAATTAAAAAATATTTAACTCCAGGCAAAGCCTTATATTTTTCTCATGGATTTGGAATTACATTTTCTAAAGAAACAAAAATAATACCTCCAAAAGATATTGATGTTATTTTAGTCGCTCCAAAAGGAGCAGGAAGAACTGTTAGAAAACATTTTTTAGAAGGAAAAGGGATTAATGCAAGTTTTGCTATATATCAAGATGCTACAGGAAAAGCTAAACAAAGAGTAATCGCAATGGGAATAGGTATTGGTGCTGGATATTTATTTGAAACAACATTTAAAAAAGAAGTTTATTCTGATTTAGTTGGAGAAAGAGGAGTATTGATGGGAGCAATTGCAGGAATAATGGAGGCTCAATATGAGCTTTTTAGAAAAAAAGGTCACTCGCCATCTGAAGCTTTTAATGAAACTGTTGAAGAGCTAACTCAAAGTCTTATTCCTTTAATATCTCAAAATGGAATGGATTGGATGTATGCTAATTGTTCAACAACTGCTCAAAGAGGAGCTTTAGACTGGAAAAATGAATTTAAAAAAGCAGTTAAACCTGTTTTTGAAAAATTATATAAAAGTGTTTCTTCTGGAAAAGAAGCAAAAAGAGTAATACAGAAAAACAAACAAAAAAATTATCGGCAGCAATTAGAAAAAGAATTGTCGAAAATGAGAAATTCTGAAATGTGGCAGGCTGGAGCAGTAGTTAGAAATTTAAGACCTGAAAATCAAAAATGAAAATCAATGATTTTATAAAAAAAATTGAAGAAGCAGAACAAAGAATTAAAAATATAATCAAAAAAACTCCTCTCATATATTGTGAAAGATTATCTAAAATATATCAATCAAAAATATATTTTAAAAGAGAAGATTTGCAAGAAATAAGATCTTTTAAAATAAGGGGCGCTTTTAACAAAATATCTAAATTAAATGATCAAGAAAGAAAAAAAGGAGTTGTCACTGCTTCAGCTGGAAATCATGCTCAAGGAGTAGCTTATTCATGTGCAAAAATGAAAATTAAAGGAAAAATTTTTATGCCGGTAAATACTCCAAATCAAAAAATTGAAAGAGTTAAATATTTTGGTAATGAATATGTTGAAATCGAATTAATAGGTCAAAGTTTTGATGAAAGCAGTTTTGAGGCAAAAAAATATTCTGAAAAAACAGGAGCAATTTATGTACCTGCTTTTGATGATGAAGAGATAATAGCCGGTCAAGGAACTATAGGAAAAGAGATACATGATGATTTAAATGATGTTGATTATGTTCTAGTTCCAATTGGCGGAGGAGGTCTTATTTCTGGAATAGGATCTTATTTAAAAGAAAAAAATAAAAATATAAAAATATTAGGAATAGAACCTGAAGGAGCAGCATCAATGTCTTTATCATTAAAAAATAAAAAAATTGATCCTTTAAAAAATGTTGATACTTTTTGTGATGGAGTAGCTGTAAAAACTGTAGGAAAATTAACTTTTGATATTTGTCAAAAAATTATCGATAAGATAATTATTATCCCAGAAGGAAAAGTAGCTGTATCAATAATTGATCTTTTTCAAAATGAAGGAATCATAACAGAACCTGCAGGAGCATTAAGTGTTGCTGGATTAGATAATATATCTGAAGAAATAAAAGGAAAAAAAGTTGTTTGCGTTATATCTGGAGGAAATAATGATATTTTAAGATATCCTGAAATCTTAGAAAAAAGTCTCATCTATCAAGGTAAAAAACATTATTTTTTAATAGATTTTTTTCAAAAACCAGGACAACTTAAGTTTTTTTTAAACAATGTTTTAGGGCCTAATGATGATATTGTAGTTTTTGAATATATCAAAAAAAATAATAAAGAAAAAGGTCCAGCATTAGTTGGAATCGAACTAAAAGATAAAAAAGATTTAAATCTAATTATTGAAAAAATGGAAAAATTTGGATTTAATTATAAAATAATTAAAAATACTGATTTGATATATAATTATTTAATTTAAAAAAAACAATATGAAAAAAAATTACATAATCAATGAAGGTATAAAAAATATTCAAAAAAGAGGAAGCAAAATATTAACTGAAGGAATCCATATGCTTCCAGCATTATCTCTGATGATTGCATCAGGAGTAATAAAAAAAATATCAGACAAAAACAAACCTTTTATAACAGTAGTAAATTCATATACAACTCATATTCCTGGTCATGCTCATCTTAATCATCTTGGTGAAAAATTAGTAGAAAAATTAAAATTTTTAGGTTTTAATGTCTGGTATTGCAATATCGGCGGAGCTGTTGATGATGGAATTGCAATGGGTCATTTTGGAATGAAATATTCGCTTCCCTCAAGAGAATTAATAACTGATCAAATAGAAACAATTATTGGAGCTCATCCATGCGATGGCTGGATTGGAATAGGAAACTGCGATAAAATAGTGCCGGCAATGTTAAATGCTATGGTTAGAATAAATATTCCTGCTGTATATGTATCTGGCGGACCAATGCTTTCAGGACAAAATAATACTGATTTGATAAGTGTTTTTGAAGGAGTTGGAAAATATCTTTCAAAAAAAATAACTTATGAAAAACTTATACAAATAACTGAAACCTCATGTCAAACATGTGGAAGCTGTGCTGGAATGTTTACAGCAAATTCAATGAACTGTCTTGCAGAAGTTATTGGTTTAGCGCCAAAAGGCAATGGAACAATTCCAGCAGCAGTTTGGGTGGATAAAGAAAAAGGAATATATAAAATAAATCCTGAAAGAATAAAATTAATAGAAAGCGCTGGAGAAATCATCGGTAATTTGATAAAAAACAAAATAAAACCAAGAGATATTGTCAATGAAAAATCAATTGATAATGCTTTTATTGTTGATTTAGCTATGGGCGGATCAACAAATACAATTTTACACACATTAGCTTTAGCTTATGAAGCAGGAATAAAATATCCATTAAAAAAAATAAATATTCTCTCTGACAAAACACCTAATATTTGCAAAGTTTCACCTTCAAGACCAGAAATTCATATAGAAGATGTTCATAGAGTTGGAGGAATATCTGCGATTGTAAAAGCATTAATCAAATATTCAAAAGCTCCTATTGATTTAAATTCAAAAACTATTTATGGAGATTTAAATAATTTTATAAAAAATACTCCTGAACCTGACGGAGATGTTATAAGAGTAGGAGAAAAAGCTTTTTCGCAAACAGGCGGATTATCTATTTTATATGGAAATTTAGCTCCTGAAGGATCTGTAGTCAAAACTGCAGGAGTTGACAGCGATATGATGGTTTTTGAAGGAAAGGCAGTATGCTTTGACAGCCAAGAAGAAGCACTTCAAGCAATTTTAAAAAGAAAGATAAAAGACGGAATGGTGGTTGTTATTAGATATGAAGGCCCGAAAGGCGGTCCTGGAATGCAAGAAATGCTTACACCTACATCAGCTTTAAAAGGATTAGGAATAAAAGCAGCATTAATCACTGACGGCAGATTTTCTGGGGGAACTAGAGGACTCTGTGTTGGACACATATCACCTGAAGCTGCATCAGGCGGACCAATTGCTATTATCAAAAATGGAGACAAAATAAAAATTGACACTAACAAAAAAACCATTGATCTTTTAATATCTGAAAAAGAATTTAAAAATAGATTAAAAAAATTAAAGCCATTTAAATTAAAAGTTGAAAAAGGATGGCTGGGAAGATATTCTTATTTTGTTACCTCTGCAAATACTGGAGCTGTAATGAAAAATGTATTAGAATAAAAGAATAAATCATGAATTATAAATTTTAAAAATTATTTAAAAATATGATAAAAACAATAACAACTAAAAAAGCACCTCTTCCAATAGGTCCATATAATCAAGCTTTAATTTCAGAAAATTTTATTTTTTGTTCTGGTCAAATTGGAATTGATCCGCAAACAGGAAAATTAAAAGAAGGATTAGAAGAACAGACAAAGCAAATTTTAGAAAATTTAAAAGCAGTTGTTGAAGAGGCAGGTAGCAGTCTTAATAAAATAATTAAAACAACTATTTTTTTAACATCAATAAATGATTTTCCCAAAGTTAATGAAATTTATGAAAAATATTTTAAAAATCATTTTCCTGCCAGATCAACTATTGAAGTAAAAGGATTACCAAAACAGGCCTTAATTGAGATTGAAGCGATTGCTTTAAAATAAAAATTTTTTATTTTTTATAATAAAAAGTCCAAAATGGATTTGATTTTATTGTTTTAAAAAGTTTTTTTTCCCAGCCTTGAATTTTAAATCCATGAGAGATAACAATCGTTCCTTTTTTAAGTTCATTATTCATTTTTAATCTTAATTTTTCTATAAGTTCAGGCATTAAAAAAAGATAGAGATAATCAGCTTTTTTTAAATCTGCTTTTAAAATATCTTGTATTTTAAACTCAATATTTTTTATTCCAAAAGATAAAATTTTTGACCAATAAACAAGAAGAGGATTAATATCAAAGCCTATTCCAATAACCTTATATTTTTTTACTGCCTCTCTTAAAACTCTTCCATCTCCGCTTCCAAGCTCAATAAAAATTTTTCCTTTTTTAAGAGAAGCATTTTTTAAAATTTCATTAATTCTTTGGTTTTTTGTTGCCACATATGGTGATCCTTTTAAAGAAGAGTAAATAAGAGAAATAATATAAATAGTCATAAAAATTAAAAAAAATAAAAGAAAAATCAAAATCAAAAAATATATTAAAAAAGCAAACATATATCTATAGTATAATATATTTTGATTATTTTTGCCCTTATAGCTTAACGGATAAAGCAACGGTCTTCGGAACCGTTGATGGGGGTTCGATTCCCTCTAAGGGCACAAAAAAACAAAAATCTATTAATCCGCTAAACTCCCCAAATTCTCCAAACCCGCTAACTCTCTAAACTAATAAATTTTTAATAAATTAATAAATTAATTTTTATTCAATAAACTAATAAATTAATAATTTAATAAAAATTACAATTGAAAATTAAAAATTAAAAATTAAAAAATTGATGTTATACGTTACAAATTATACGTTATACGTTAAGTGTTAGATGTTATAAGTTAGAAGATTATCATTCAAGCATTTTCATAAAAGTATTGACTCCATAAGCCCAACTTCCTTTTGATGGAGGAGTATATTTTTTCATAATTGCTGAAGCAGTGATTAAACCTTTATCAATATATTCTGTTTTTAATCCTTTTGCCACTGTTTCAATAGCTTCATCATAAGAACTAAATTTTGTCACTAAGGATCCATATATCCCCCAGCCCCAGCAATTATAAGAATTTTCTGGAATATACTTGCATAAATTTGATTCTTGCATCGCAATAGCAGGCAAAAGCCTATAATCTAAACCATATTTATCAGATATCTCAACTATTTTTTCTGCATGATTATAAAGTGGAGAATTATATTTTCTAAAAAAAGATTTTAAATTCATTACTCGAGCATCTGATAATTCTGCATCAATTTTATATTTTTCTTTTATTTCATAATTTGAAAAATAAAAATTCTTTTTTTTCAAATCAATATCTATTACTATTTTTTCAATAATTCTTTTTTTATCAAAATAAGCTAATGCTTTAAAAGATATAAATAAATTAATAAAAGATAATAATAAAAAAACAAATAAATAAATAAAAACTTTTTTTATTATCATAATTTAAATTTAACAAAAAAAGATGAAAAAGGCAATAAAAACTCAAAAAAACAATCACCAATAAAACTCTTTAAACCTGCTAAACAAACTAAGGACAATCCTCAGGAGGAAAGTCCTCCCAAGGATAATCCTCAACAAAACTCTTAAAAACCTGCAAAACTCGCTAAACTCGTCAAACCTTCTAAACTCATAAACTAAATAATAAACTTGAAAAAAATAATTTTTAATAAATTAATAATTTAATAGTTAATAATTAAAAATTAAAAATTTAAAATTAAAAATTAATATTTGATGTTATACATTATACGTTATACGTTAAATGCCAGATACTAGATGTTAGACAATCATTGTACTGATCTTGTTGTCTGAAGTTCTTGAGATAAAGAATATTGTGTGACCATTTTTTTAGCACGACCACTAAAAAGAGAACTTCTTTTTTTCTTTCTTGTAATCATTGCTTGAAGCCAACTAGAAGATTCACCAACTTTTGCTCTTAATGCTTTAAGTAAATTCAAAACAATCTCTAAAAATCTAACATGATATATTCCTGGTTTTTCTGAAATTTCATTAAC
>JAOAFI010000059.1 GCA_026416375.1 Patescibacteria group bacterium
GTCATAACTTAAAAGATTTTAAAACTTTTGAAAGAGAGACAAGGGCTTTGAAAAAGTTTTTTAAAGAGTTTAAGGTCAATAAAGGAATGATTGTCACCAATGAGGAAGAAGGAGAGATAAAAGAAAAAAACACTAAAATCACAGTTTTGGCTTATTTGAAAATGATAAAGAAAGATTAGGAGAATGTTTTTTTATTTTTAATGATTTAGTGATTTTTAGTTTTTGGTTTTTGGTGGGGTATAATAATCTTTTTCTTGAATAATTCTTCTTTGTTCTGTGTAATTAACAGGATGTGATGCATCATCTAAAAAAATTCTTCCATATCCATAACAAGAACAACATAAAGCAGCTTCTTTTTTATCTTGATCTTTTCCGCTACCATTACATTGATGGCATCTTATTGTATGTTCGGTTGAATATCTTTTTATTATAATTTCTTCTGAATTTTCCATAATTATATTTTTACTTCTTCTTCTTCTTCTTCTTGTCAAGAGGATGTATAAGTCGACTACATAGGTAACACTTCCCAGTTAATCTTTTGTTTGTTTCTAATAAATCAGCTTCAGTTAACAATGATTTAAAATACTTATCAGTTTCCATAAACTCATCTTTAATTGTGCGGTTAAACTTCTCATTAACAGAGTTATCTTTTTGAGTTTTAACACAAGTGTAGATATGAATAATTTTTAATCTTTTTAAAGCTTCATCAAAGTATTATTTAGCAAACTCCATTTCCATTATCAGATAAGACAGCTGATATTTTTCCATTAATCAACATATTAAGTCTCAAAAGAAAATCAAAAGCAGATAAAGATGATTTGGTTGTATAACCTCTGGTATAGGCTATTTTCTTTTCATAATCAACAGCTGTTAATATATATCTTTTAATTCCATATGGTAAATAAAGAACAATTGAGTCAATACAAAATAAAATGGTTTTTTTGGCTTATATAATCTTTAATATTAATCTTATTTATCTTTATCTTTTTTTTGTTTTTTAAATTTTTAAGTTGTTTAAATTTAAGTTAATTAAGTATAATTATTTTACAATGGAATCAAACACTGAGACTAATTTTAAAATTATTCAACCAATTATTAAATTTGAAAATGGCAGGTTAAAAATTTCTCCTTCTTCAAATGATTCTTTACCTATATTTTGGAAAATATTAGGAGAAATTTTACCATATGCTTATGATTGTGAAGCTTTAAAAGATTTAAGAAATTTGATTGCTTCTAATTTTGATTGGGCTTTTAGAGGAGAAAATATGATAATTTCTTTTGTTAGAGAACCAGAAAATGATTTAAAAATTTTTTTATCTCAATTTAAAGATTTTGGAATATTAAAAGAATTTAATGGTGAAATTATGTTTCAATTAAATAAAGAAACAGATTTTTCTTTAGAATATTTTGATTTACCTGATATTTTAGAAAAAATAACTTTAGGAAGACAAAATTTTGCCGGTTATACTTTAAAAGAAAAAGAGAGATTTTTAAGAATTTTAAGAGAGTATTTAACTGGAAAAAGAGGAATAATTGATATTGATAAGTTAGGAGTTAATTCTATTTCTAATACTGATTTATATAGTGAAGTTTTAAAAGATAAGACATATGATGTAATTAAAGATCCTCGATATCTATCTCTTTTAAATTATATTTTTTTAAGTTATCGAGATTTTTTAAAAGAAGAAAGAAAAATGCAAGTTTTATTTGATTGGCAAAAAAAACCTGAAAGACCAAAAAAAATTGAGGAAGATGAAAAAATAAAACATTTAGTTAAATTATTAGAAAGAAGCAGTTTAGGAATTACATCTGAGTTTGAAAGAAGCAATAAAAGAGATTTAGAACAAGCAACTCAATTATTAAATCAAAGAAAAGAGCGTCCAAAAGATAATTTTTTATATTTTTTTTACGAAATTTCTTCTAGAGAAGAGTTTGATGAAGAGATAAAAAATTGGCTTTTTGGATTAAGTTATAAAGGTTTATCTCAAATAATTGATGAACAAACTACTCGTTTTTTTTGGGATTTATTTGATGAACTGCAAATTTTATTTGATCCTAATAAACCAAAAGATTTAAATAAATTATTTGAAAATCTTTTACAGATAAGAAGTAGATCTTCGGTTGGCTTGAGAGAAAAGGAAAAACCTGAATTAAGTGATTTAATTTCTAATTATTTTAATGATTGGAATTTGCTTTTTAATCAAAAAATTAAACAAGAAATTGAGGCAAAAGGTGATCAATTATCTTCAGATTCTTCAAGAAAAAGATTTTTAGATCAAATGGATGCTAATTTTGAAAATATTAATAATTTGATTGAAAAAGAATTAAAAAATACAACTCCAGATTTTGAAAGAATAATTGCTCTTCTTCAAAGAAGAACAATGTGGAAGATCTTATATTCTTCAATTTATTTTAAAGTTATGATTTGATTAATTTTTTAATATATTTTGTTTTCTTTTGAGATAGATGTTTCTTGTGAAGTCTGTGCTGGAAAAGCTGAAATAAATGGTAAAAAATGTAAAGTCTACAAATCCGGTTGGCTGGAGTTGATTGCCGGATTATTTTATTATTTTTACTCTGTCATTCTCTCAAAAACTGAATTTTTTAAAAAGTAAAATGATATAAATAAAAAATATTAAATGTTAAAAAAATAGTAAATAATAGATAAAGAGTTATAATCTAGAATTTAGAGTTTAAAATTTTGTAAATCTTGAAATTGTTGAAAAAATTCTTTTGCTTTATTCATGTCTTCATACATTACCCATGGTTCAGGTTTTTTATTTAAAATAATAAACCATTTTTCTCCCTCATTAATTAATTCTCCACTTATTAAATTATTTTTAATTCTTTGTTTTATTTCATCTAAAAAACTTATTGGAATTTCTATTTTTTCACCAATTTTTGGAATGAGTTCAATTATGTTTGCTTTTATTTTTTTTAGTCCTAAAATTTTTGCAAATACTGTTCTATGATGACCGTTTAATACAACATAATAACCATTACCTAAATGAAGAAGATTATATCCATGATCAATTGAAGAATCATTTAGATTTATTTCTCCTCTTAAAATTTTTCTTAAAAACTCTTTCATATAATCACTACCTCTTCTTATTAAAAGGTGACTCCATTTATTCCCTTCAGCGCCTGTATTTATATGAGTCCCTGATATGATATTAGATACTGGAACAATTTGTTCTTTTGGAGGCAATATAATAATTGGTAATCTTCCAATAGGTTTAATTAATGGTAATTCATCTATTGATGTATATAGTTCGTCATCGCTTAAATCTAATGCTTTTATTACTTTTTCTGAAGAGAAATTATCTCTAAGATTAAAATATTTTTCAATTAATTTTTTTTTAAATTTTTCTAAATAATCTAAGGCTTCTTTTGAAAATTCATCTTTATTAAATCCATATTTTTTTAATAATTCTGATAAAAATATTTCTACCTCATTATCATTTTTTTGATAAATGTTTTTTAAAAAATAATCATTTTTTTCTGCTTCTTTGAAAACTGTTCTTAATAAATGTCTAATATTTTTTCTTTCTATAAATAGAGGTATGTTATCTAATAATTTTCTTAAGGCAATATTTGGTTCTTTAAAAAAAATCAAAGGAATTCTTAAATCTCCTTTTTTTTCTATAACATTTATTATTATTTTTATATTTTCTAATTTATTTGGATCTGTATTTAAAAAAAACCATTTTATTATTGAATCAACATTTCTTTTTATTTTTTCTTTATCTGTTAATTTGTAAAAATCAATTTGTAATCTTTTTTCGCCATTAATTTCTTCATAATAAATTTCTGCATTTTTTTTGAATTGATTATTAGTTGATTGATTATTATTATCAGGATCTATTTTAATAAGAGTTTGATCATCTGTAATACAATAATAAATTTTTCTTTCTTTTCCAAAAAGATTGTCTATTGATAATTCTGTTGATGATTTTTGATCTACTCTATCCATGTTTATATTACAAATTTTAATAGATTTGGTAAAATTTTAAAATGATTTTTGAGGAGCATAAGCTTAAAAATGGCTTAAAAGTTTTGTTTATTGAGACTGATTCACCCTCTATTACTACTATTCTTTTGGTCGGCGCTGGAAGTCGTTATGAGACAGAAAAAAACAACGGCATTGCTCATTTTTTTGAACATATGGCTTTTAAAGGAAGCAAAAAATATCCAAGTTCATTTATTATCTCCTCAACCATTGAAGGATTAGGTGCTGTTTTTAATGCTTTTACTGCTAAAGATCACACTGGCTATTGGATAAAATCAACGCCTGAGCATTTTGATGTAGCAATTGATGTTATCTCTGATATGGTTTTAAATCCGCTTCTTGATCCGCAGGAGATTGAGCGGGAAAAAGGAGTGATTATTGAGGAAATTAATATGTACGAAGACACTCCTCAAAGAAAAGTAGGCGAACTTTTTGAAGAACTTCTTTATAAAGGCAATCCATTGGGGTTTGATATTGCTGGCAAAAAAGAGACGGTTTCTTCTTTTAAAAGAAATGATTTTATTGATTATATGAATTGTCTTTATCAGCCTGAAAACGCATTGTTAGTGATTGCTGGCGGTTTGAGAAAAAAATATTCAGCAAAAAAATTTGTTCGAAGTGAACCCGCTTTCCGACATTTGTCGGAATCAGTCGCTCCTTGTTCAGCTTCAGAATCTGAAGCTTCGCTTCGTCGCTCTTTAGCTCAAACATCCACTTCTCAAAATTTTTTTGCTTCGTATTGTGATATTATTGAAGAAAAATTTGGACAATGGAAAAAAACCAGAACAAGAAAAAAATTTATTCAGATAAAAGAAAATCAAAAAAAACCGCAGATTCTTATAAAAACTAAAAAAACAGAACAGGCTCATTTTTGTCTTGGATATCGAGCATTTTCATTTTTTGATAAAAGAAAATATGCTTTAGCTGTTTTGTCAGCGATTTTAGGAGGCGGAATGTCTTCGCGTCTTTTTATTGAGGTAAGAGAAAGAAGAGGGCTTTGTTATTATATTTCAACCGGTCGTGAACATTATCATGATACTGGAAGCATTATCACTCAAGCAGGGGTCTCAACTGATGAAAAAAAAGTTAAAGAAGCAGTTAAAGTGATTTTAGATGAACATGAAAAAATAAAATCAAAAATTGATGAAAAAGAGTTAAGAAGGGTTAAAGAAATGCTTAAAGGCAGATTTTTGCTTTCGCTTGAAGACTCAAGCCATATTGCTGTTTCTTTTGGTTCTTCAAAACTGCTTCAAAATGAAATTAAAAAACCAGAGGAAATCATTAAAGAAATTGAAAAAGTAACAGCAGATGAGATAAAAAAATTAGCTCAACAATTATTTATTCCTCAAAATCTAAATTTTGCTCTAATTGGGCCTTTTAAAAATTTTAATTTTTTTTAAAATTTTTTTCATTTAATATCAATAAAAGGTCCATAATTTTTTAGGACCTATATTTTAGTATTATGTATATTTTAGGCTTTGTCAAGCCTTATTTATTTTTTTATCTTATAGTAATAAAGTTAACAAAAACAAAAGTATTATGTATAATTAAATAAATGATTTATTTTTTTAGCTTTATAATCTTTATTTTAGGTTTATCTATTGGTTCATTTTTAAATGTTGTAATAGATAGATTAATTAAAAATCAAAGTTTGCTGGGAAGAAGCCGATGCGATTATTGCCGGAAAAAAATTGTTTGGCATGATTTAATTCCCGTTTTATCATTTTTTTTATTAAAAGGAAAAAGCCGATGCTGTCATAAAAAAATAAACTGGCAATATCCAATAGTTGAGTTGTTAACAGGAATTTCTTTTTTTTTAATTTTTAACTTTCAATTTTCAATTTTCAATGAATTTTTAATTTATCAGTTTTTAAAATTATTTTTTTTATTAGGAATAATGTCTTCTTTGATTGTTATATTTTTTTCTGATGCAAAATATCATTTGGTTTCTGATTATGTTTTATGGAGTTTTTTTGGGTTTTCTTTTTTTTACAAAATGATTTTTATTATTTCAACTAAGATTGGAATTTCGCTTGATATTTTAAAACAAATTCAAAATGATGTTTTTTTTAGTTTTTTGTCTGGCTTAATTGTTTGTTTGCCTATTTTTTTGATTTATTATCTTTCAAAAGAAAGAGCAATGGGATTAGGCGATGTTTATATGACTTTTATTATTGGTTTTTTTTTGGATTGGAAAGCTGGTTTTTTAGCTTTATATATAGCAGTTTTACTTGGCGGATTAACAGGTTTAATATTAATTATTTTTAAAAAATCAAAACTAAAAAGCAAAATTGCTTTTGGACCTTTTTTGGTTATTGGTACATTAATTATGTTTTTTTGGGGAGACAAAATAATTAACTTTATAAAAAAAATATACGGATTTTAATTGAAAATTTAGAAATAGTATTACAAATTTTAATTTATTATGATTATTGGTGTTGTTGGTCAGATTGCAGTTGGAAAAGGAGTTTTGGTTGAATATTTGGTAAAAAAATTTGGATTTCTTTCTTTTTCTTTATCTTCAATTGTTCATGAAGAATTAAAAAAAAGAAAAATAAAAAAATTTGATAGACAAATTTTGCAAAACATTGGCAATGATTTAAGAAAAAAATACGGAGATGATGTTTTGGCAAAAAGAGCAATAAAAAATCTTAAATCTCAAATTTCAGACCCCAAAAATTTTATAATTGAAGGTATTAGAAATCCATCAGAAATTTCTTATATAAAATCTTTGTCAAATTCATTTATAATCGGCATTAAGGCAAAAAAAGACTTGAGATTTAAGAGATTACTTGAAAGATCAAAACCTTGGGATCCAAAAACTTGGAATGATTTTTTAAAAGTCGACAGACGTGATTTAGGCAAAGGAGAAGATAAATCAGGCCAAAATGTTGGCAAATGTTTAGCTTATTGTGATTATGTTTTAACTAATAATAAAGACAAAAAAGATTTTGAAAAAAAAATAGAAAAATTAATAAGAAAAATTTTTAATCAGAATACATAAACTTTTCATCTGCTTTTTTGTAAGAAAAAAGTTCTTCAGGTTTGAACCATAAGGCTACTTCTTTTTCTCCGTCTTCAACTGTGTCTGAAGCATGAATAATATTTCTTAAAGGACGATTTTGTTCATTGGCTAAGTCTATACTGTCATGAGAAAAATCGCCTCTAATTGTTCCAGGAGAAGCTAAAACTGGAATAGTGTTTCCAGAAATTTTACGGACGATTTCAATACACTCATATCCTTCAACTGCTATAATAAAAACAGGAGATTCCTGCAAATAATCAATCAGCCATTTTTTTACTGTTTTTCCAATTGTTATTGGATTATCAGTTCCAAAAACTTTTTTAGCATCTAAACCTTTTTTAACATAATTTGTTAACGTCCGTTCGCCGACTTTTTTAAACCAAATTTCAGTTTCTGGATAATGAGTAATAATTTTTTCTTTTGTTGCCAATTCAAATTTTAAGCCGATTATTTTTAATCCAACCTGTTCAAATCTAGAAACTATTTTTCCAATTAATCCTCTTTGAACTCCGTCTGGTTTTATAATAATTAATGCTTTTTGTTTTTTCATATTTTTATTTTAAATATAAATCATCAATTTCGCGTTTATAATTTTTAAATTTTATATTTGGAAACCAATAAGCAATTTCTCGACTTGCTTCATCAATTGATCCTGAAGCATGAATAAAAGTTTTTACCACTCTATTTAAAGATACTGAAAGAGTAGAGGAATCAAAAGAATAAGCAGAGTGAAGTGTACCAGTTTGAGCTATTAAAGGAATAGTATGACCTCTTAATTTTCTAGCAATCTGGACTGCATCAGGTCCTTGCCAGACCATAACAACTATAGGACCTTCCTGCCAATATTTTATTAATCTTTCATAAACAAAAAGCCCTAATTTCTCCGGATCATCAGTGCCCATTTTTTCTTTAACATCAACTCCTGATTGTTTAAAAGAAACAAGGGTTTTTTCGCCCATTTCGCGAATCCATTCTTTTGTCCCTGGATAATGGTTTTTGATTACTTCTTTGTCAGGCAATACCATTTTAGCAGCCATTAATTTTAAGCCGACATTTTCAAAAGTTTCAATAATTTTGCCAATAAGTCCGCGTTTGACTGCGTCTGGTTTAATGATTATTAATGTTTTTTCAATATTCATATGACGATTATAAATATTATAAAAATATTATATCTTAATTTTATCAAAAACATCTTGAGTTATTTCTTCAATACTTTTGTTTCCATCAATTCTTAACCATTTAGTCCAAATTTGATTTTTTACTAAATAATCATATTGTTTATAAGTTCTTCTTATAAAATCAAAGTCTTTTTCTCGGCGATTCTTTTTTTTTGTTTCGCCCTTTTTTCTTTTTATAGCGATTTCAGGATTAACATCAAGGTAAAAGACTATATCAGGTTTTTCAATTTTAAAATTTTTTGCATAATCAAGAGCCCATTTTAAATTTATTCCCTCAAGTGTTTGATAACATAAAGTAGTAGTAAAATATCTATCAGCAATAATTATCTCGTTTTTTCTTTTTTTAGCAATCATTTGTTTATCCATTATAAATTGAATTGTATAAAGAAGAAACTGTTGTTCTGCTGTTAAATCTTTATTTTGATATAAGAATTCTTTGATTATTTTGCCGACATTTCTTTCATAATCAGGATATTTAATAAGAGAAGCTTTTTTACCTGATTTTTTAAAAAGTTTAATTAAATTTTTTCCTTGAGTTTCACAGCCGGCGCCGTCAATTCCTTCAATGACAATAAACATATTTCTAATATTATAAAAAATATATTTAATAATTAAAAGATTATTTTTGATAGAATATAAATATTTATTTGTCCCTATAGTTTAATGGATAAAACAGGCCCGTCCTAAGGGTTAGATGGTGGTTCGATTCCGCCTAGGGACACTTTAAAAAATCAGAAATTAAAAGTTAAAAGTTCAAAATTAATAAATTAATAGAAAACAAAAATATTTTGAATGAAAAATGCAACTAAACTACCAAAAAAATATTTAATTCGTCATCATATTAACAAAATTACTTCAAGTGAATATTTTAGAATTTTAATTCTTCGAACAATTGGAAATTTTCTTTTATTATCATCTATTTTTATGATTTTAAAAACAATTTATCCGGTTTTAAGAGAAGAATTTAAATATGCTTTTAATAAGATAATTAAAAAAGAATATCGAGTTATAGAAAAAAACACTCAACCAAAATTAAAACAAAAGGGTTTATTATCAAAAACTTTTAAATTTAAAGATATTGAGATTTTAGTTCCTTCAGATCCAAATTTTAGCATTATGATTCCAAAAATTGGTGCTAACAGTCGAATTTTGCCAAATGTTGATCCTTCAAATGAAAATATTTATCTTGATGCTTTAAATAAAGGTGTAGCTCATGCTGAAGGAACTGCTTTTCCGGGAGAAGGAGGTCATATTTTTCTTTTTGCTCATTCAACTGATTATTTTTGGAATGTTTCAGTTTATAATGCAATTTTTTATCTTTTATATAAACTTGAAAAAGATGATGAGGTAAATATTTTTTATAAAGGACAGAGATATGTTTATAAAGTAATTGGCAAAGAAGTTGTTGATCCGTCGCAAGTTCAATATTTAACTCGAAAAACTAACCGCGAATTTTTGACTCTTCAAACTTGCTGGCCTCCAGGAACAACTTTAAAGCGCCTTCTTGTTTTTGCTGTAAGAGTAAGCGAATAGCGTTTAACATCTAACATCTAGTGTCTAACGTCTAACATTAACACTTAACCTATAACATTAAATATTATTTTTTTAATTTCTTTAAAATTTGACATTTGTTATTTAACATTTTTTTATTTATTTGTTTATTAAATTATTGAATTATTGAATAAAAATTAATTTATTAGTTTATTAAAAATTAGTTTAGAGGGTTTAGCGGGTTTTGAGAGTTTTACTAAGGACTGTCCTTGGGAGGACAGTCCTTTTTTTCAGCCAGTTGGTGAACGCCAGCTGGCGGATTGAGTTTTGAGTTATTTTTATCTTATTCCAACCAAATATAAATCCTGATATTCATTGGCTTCAGGATTAAGATTGGCTAAAATAATGATTTTTCCGTCAAGAGTTGGCATAAAAAAATCTTTTTCGAAAGGACCAGAATAAACTACTTGTTTGTTTTGATAGTCATAATCAGCCACAATTATTTTTTTATTTTCATTAATGACTAGATGTTTTGAATCGAAATACCAAGATATTTGTTGGTTAGATGTTGATTGTTGACTGCTGATAAGATAATTTTTATCTTCTTTTTTGTCATAGACATAGATATGATTTTTTTTTAGATTTCTTGTTTCTGGAGTTTGGTTAGTGCCAATAAGAGGCGGATTAATGATTATTGGCAGATTAACATTTTTTAAAGATTGATAAAGAATTTTGTTGTCATTTGGCGAAAAAGAAATTATTTTAAAAGAGTCGCTGGCAATTTTAAAAAACTCTTTTGGATATGTCTCAAGAATTTTTAAGTTATTAGTTTTTCTTTTTTCTTCCCAAGCAGAAATTAGATTTTCTTTTGATAAAGAAGCGGAGACATCAAATAGTGATTGATTTTCTTCCTCAAGCGACAAAAGATAATTGCCAACAATTGCCTGTTTTAAATCAGGCGAAATAAAAACCTCAATTTTTTCCCAATCAGTATTTTCTGGAAAAAGTTCGGCTTTAGCAATTGTTTTTAAAGGAGCAAAAAAAGATAAGACGTTTTTTGAAGATTCAAAAATATAAATTCCTGTTTTTGAAAAAACTAAAATACGATTATTATCCTCAAGCGGAATAGCTCTAATAATTCCTAAATTTGTTAAAGGTGAGAGAGAAGGATTTAAAGGAAAAAGCAAGGCATCAATACTAACAACAAGTTCTCCTTTTAAAATAATGTTTTTGTTCCAGCTGGTAAATCCATCTTTTTTTATCTCAACAAAGTATTTTCCTGGTTTAAGAGTTAAGTTGATATCAGTTAGGCCTTTAAACTCGCCATTTAAATATATTTTTGCTGTTTTTGGATACGATGAAGCAGTGATAATGCCGGTTGAGACAAAAGATTTATTTTTAAAATCAGGTCGATATCCTCTAGCATAAAAAATAACTAGTACTAATACTATAATAAATATAACAAAAAATATCAACCTTGATAAAATTTTCATATTTTTATTTTGGTTTTTATATTATACAATAAATTATTATGTTTTTTAGCCAAAAAGTAGGAATTGATCTTGGAACAGCTAATACTTTGGTTTATGTAAAAGGAGAGGGAATTATTTTAAATGAACCGACAGTGGTTGCTTATTCAATTGAAGACTATGGTTATCGTCAGTCAAACAAAAAAATTTTGGCAGTCGGCGAAGAGGCTAAAGAGATGCTTGGCCGGACTCCCGGCTCAATCATTGTTTCTCGGCCAATGAAAGAAGGAGTAATAGCTGATTATACAACTACTTCTTCAATGATGATTTATTTTTTAAAAAAAGCTTTAAAAAAAGGAATTTTTTGGCCTGAAGTGATGATATCAATTCCAGGAGGGTCTTCTCAGGTTGAAAAAAGAGCTGTGGTTGCTGCTTGCAAACAGGCTGGCGCTTCAAATGTTTATTTAATTGAGGAGCCTTTAGCAGCAGCTATTGGCGCAAAAATTCCAATATCTCAGGCATCAGGTCATATGATTGTCAATATTGGCGGAGGAACAACAGAGATAGCAGTTATCTCTTTAGGCCAGCTAGTGGTTTATAAAACAGTTAGAGTGGCTGGAAACAAGATTGATGAAGCGATTATGCAAATTCTTCGAAAAAAACACAATATTATTATTGGCGAGCGCACGGCTGAAGAGATAAAAATTAAATTAGGCAATGCTTTGATTGATGAATCAAAGCCAATAAAAAAAATTGAGATAAAAGGCCGGGATTTTCAGTCAGGAATGCCAAAGATTTTTGAAGTTGATGAAAAAATGATTAATGAAGCAATTACTAAGCCTTTAAAATCAATTCTTGAAGGAATAAAAGAAGTTTTAAGCCAAACTCCGCCAGAACTAGCTGCTGATATTGTTGATAAAGGAATTGTTTTATCTGGAGGAAGCGCTCTTTTGACTAATATTGACCGATATATTACTTATTACACTAATGTTCCTTCATTTGTTGTTGATGATCCTTTGTTTTGCGTTATAAGAGGAGTAGGGATGACAATTGAAAACCTTGATAGTTTTAAAGAAGCGATAAAATAACTTATAATAAGTTAAAAATTAAAAATTAAAAATTAAAAATCAATAATTAAAATTAAAAACTATTTTTATATAGTATTTTTTATATTATTATTATAAAATTTATAGGTAATTATTTTAAAAACATTGATTTTAAAATATAAATATTAATTAAAAAAATTGAACAAAAACTATTTTTTAATAAAAAATAAAAAATTTTACCTATAATAAAAAAATGAATAATAAAAAAAATAAGATATTTGATATTGAGATTGTTCCTTTATCAAAAAAATTAATCCTAGAGAAAATCTTAAAGTTCATAGAAAAACCAAAAGGCTTTTTTCATATTGTCTCTCTTAATCCTGAAAATTTAGTTATTGCTCAAGAGAATTATTATTTTAAAAGAGTTCTTTGTCAGGCTCCATTAAAAATAGTTGATGGCGTCGGGATTGTTATAGCAAGCAAAATCTTGGGATTTGAAGCTGGAGAAAGAATTGCCGGTGTTGATTTGATGAAAGAGATTATGGATTTAGCATTCAAAATACGCTTAAGAGTGATGCTAATTGGCGGAAAACCTGAATTAGCAAACTCAATAGCTGTCTGCTATCAAAAAAAATATCCTGAGGCTAAATTTTTAGGCATTGAGGGAATAAAAGATATAAAAAATAAAAATAAAACTGATATTTTAAAAGAAGAAAAAGAAATTTTTAAGATAGTGGTTGATTTTAAGCCCCAGGTTGTCTTTGTTGCTTTTGGTTCGCCTGATCAGGAACTTTGGATAGAGCGTCATAGAAATAAGTTTAATGATTGTGTGGTGATGGGAGTTGGCGGAGCTTTTGATTTTTTAAGCGGAAAAATTATCCGGGCGCCTGAGTTTATAC
>JAOAFI010000029.1 GCA_026416375.1 Patescibacteria group bacterium
TAAAAAGATTTTTGGATTTTCACCGGCTTTTATATAAACATTGCCAAAATTATCTTTTTTGGCAAAAAAACCATATTTTTTGGCAAAATTTAAAACAAAGTCCGCCATCTGTTTTTCCTTTCCAGTTGGCGAATCAATTTGACAAATCTGAATAAAAAGATCAATCAAAGAGTTTTTCATATTTTTTGATTTTAAATTATAATATATAATTTTCTTGAGCTAAGATATTATAAGCTTTATTTAATAATCTAAGGGGATTTTCTCCTGTTGCCCATAACATTCCTGAGCCAGGAAACCAGACAATTGGAAATATTCCTTGACGAGTATTAGGATTAAAAGCGATGCCATTTACTGATAAAACTTCCCATAGAGTTTTTAAATCACATTTCACTTCTCCTGGTGATTTTAGCGTGGCAAAAGAATTATTGATTACTCCAAGCTGTTCAGCTAAATGAATAGGAGAATGAGCACCGGTAGTTCTTAGCCCATTGTGCTCAAGAACAATTAATCCATTAGGAGTTAAGGCTAAATCCAGACCTCCCCAACCAAAGTTTTGTCTTTCCCAAGTTCTATATCCTACAGCAAAATTTCTCCAAATATCTGATAATTGTTGTCTAATTTCAGGTGGTATATTTGTTACATTAAATAAATTTCCTTGCCATTGATTATTTTCAATTATTTGCTCTGAAAATCCATTTGGTGTGATTAATTTACCATTTTCATTGTATTGAAATGAAAATAAACCTTTTATATCTTCTATATAAGCTTGTATTTCAACTGGAATTTCTTGGTTAAAAAGAGAAAGAGCTCCTAATCTTATTAATTTTTCATAATGTGCCATTAATTCTTCAACAGATGATATTTGAGCTAAAGTAAAACCGCCGGCAGAAAATATTGGTTTAAAAAAAGCTTTTTCGTTTTCTGTTGATTCTACAACTCTTTGATAAGCTTCAATTATTTGTTTTAGTCCGCATCCAATCCAGCTTACGGGATAAGGAATATTATGATTTTCAGCAAACGATGGTGTTTCTGGATTTTCAATCCATCTTCCCCAACCGCCCCGATGAGAGGGATGACGAAGATTATCAAAGTATTTTTTTTCAGGAAATGCTGGATCAATGAAAAATCCTCTTTTTCTTAATTCTTCTATCCAAGATAAAGTTTCTTGAGTGACAGCATAAGGATATACGGTATAGTGTTTATTTCTTCTTAATATTTTTTTCACTAATGACAAGTTCTGCAGGATGGCTAAATCTAATAAATAATTTGTATCTGGAATTGGATGTATATTTCTTGGTTGTAATATTCCATTTTGTAAAATAAAATTTAATTGTTCGGCGTATCTTAAGACATCTGGATGATTAGGAACGAAGTGATGATCTCCAAGTAGTGCTAATTCTCTTGCTGGTAAATAATATTTATCTTTATCATCTCCATCGTTCATAAATTCTTTTAATGATCCATGAGATACTATAGTTTCTTTTTTCATAAAAAAACCGTCCTTGAAAAACTAGAATAAATTTCTAATTTTTCAAGGACGGTTAATCTAGTAAACCGCGGTACCACCTTGATTTAATAAAGCTTATTTTCTATCTCTTCGATAGATTTCGACTTTATCACTCTTTCCAGATTTTTAAAATCTGGATAAAGCTGTCACGGGCTTATCCCGTCGGGTTCTAATTTTCTGACTAAGTCGGAATTTCTTCCCGCTACCTCCCGATTAAATCGGGACAAAGAGCCTTGCCAAAAAGCTAAAAAAAGGGAGAAGCCTTTCACCCTTGTCTTCTCTCGCTGTGCCTTTTTTTAAATTAGCTTTTTGGGTCTCTTTTTATAGGTATTTTAAATTAAATATTAATTATATAACTAATTTTTTTTAATTTCAAGTATTTTATAAATATTTTTTCCTGACGGTGTCTCAATTTCAACTATTTCGCCCACTTTTTTGCCAATAAGTCCTTTGCCGATAGGAGAATTGACAGATATTTTTCCATTTATTGGATCAGCTTCGTATTCTCCAACAATAGTAAAGGTTATTTTTTCTTGATTTTTTTCAACAACAATTGTTTCTCCAAGTTCAACTATTGTGTCATTGCTTGGATTTTCAGCAACTTGAGCATTTTTTAATATTTCTTCAATTTCCTGAATTCTGCCTTCAACAAAAGCAAGTTCTTCTTTGGCAGCTGTGTATTCGCTGTTTTCTGAAAGATCACCCATTGATCTAGCTTTGGCTAATCTTTCAACAGCTTGAGGTCTTTTTTGATTTTTTAATTCCTCAAGTTCTTTTTTTAATTTTTCAAAACCTTGTTGAGTTAGTTGATTTAACATAAAAAATAAAAACCCCTTAATTTGAAAGGGATTTGATGGTAAAATGATATAATAAAAAAGTTATTTTGTCAAATTAAGCTCTCATCGTCTAGCGGCCTAGGACGACAGGTTCTCAACCTGTAAATCGCGGGTTCGAATCCCGCTGAGAGCACTTATGTTGCATAAAAATTTAAGAAAATTGTTTGCTGATTTTTGGAGAGAAAAAAATCATAAAGAAGTTCCGCCAATCCCTCTTGTACCTCAAAATGATCCAACCACTCTTTTTACTGGAAGCGGTATGCAACAGTTGGTTCCTTATCTTTTGGGTGAGCATCATCCTTTAGGTAATCGTCTTTATAATATTCAGCCTTGTTTTAGAAGTCAAGATATTTTGGAAATAGGAGATAACCGCCATACAACTTTTTTTGAAATGATGGGTAATTGGTCGCTTGGCGATTATTTTAAAAAAGAACAGCTATCTTGGTTTTGGGAGTTTTTAACAAAAATTTTAGGTTTTGAAAAAGAAAAACTTTATGTAACAATTTTTGATGGAGATAAAAAAAATAACTTAAATTCAGACAATGAATCAAAAAATATTTGGAGACAAATAGGAGTAGCTGATGATCATATTTTTTCATATGGACCATTAAAAAATTGGTGGTCAAGAGCTGGAGAGCCTTCTTTAATGCCTGAGGGCGAGCCTGGAGGTCCAGACAGCGAAGTTTTTTATGATTTTGGAGAAGAACTTGGTCTTCATGAAAAATCAATTTTTAAAGATAAGAAATGTCATCCTAATTGTGATTGCGGAAGATTTATGGAAATTGGAAACTCTGTTTTTATGCAGTTTAAAAAAACAAAAAATGGTTTTGAAGAACTGCCTAAAAAAAATGTTGATTTTGGAGGAGGATTGGAAAGAATACTTTCAGCTTTAAATAATAATTCTGATGTTTATTTGACAGATGTTTATTTGCCAATTATAGAAAATTTAGAAAAAACTCTTTTGAAAAAATATGAAAACGAAGAAGACAAAAGAAAAATGAGAATAATTGCTGATCATTTAAAAGGAGCAGTTTTTTTGATAAAAACAGGAGTTTTTCCGTCAAACAAAGAAAGAGGATATTATTTAAGGCGACTTCTGCGAAGAATAACAATTAAAACTTATCAGCTTAAAGGAAAAACAGTTGAGGCAAAAGATTTTTTTGGAGCAGTTGAGGAGATTATTAAAATCTATGAAGATATTTATTTTGAACGAAATGATTTGTCAAATATTCAAGAAATTATAAAAGAAGAAATAGATAAATTTAATAAAACTTTAAACAAAGGAATGTCTATTTTATTAAAAATGTCAAGACCTGATGGAAAAAAGATTTTTGACCTTTATCAATCATATGGTTTTCCTAAAGAATTATCTGAAGAAATTTTAAGAGAAAAAGGATTAGAATTTTCTCAAAAAGAATTTGATAGCGAATTTGAAAAACATCGCCAGCTTTCGCGGACAGCCTCAGCCGGAATTTTTAAAGGAGGATTAGCAGATCATTCTCGAAATACTCTTAGATATCATACTGCTACTCATCTTATTCATCAGGCTCTTTTTGATGTTTTTGGCGAAAGCATAAGACAAGAAGGATCTCATATAACCGGCGAAAGATTAAGATTTGATTTTTTTTCAGCAATAAAAATAGACGAAGAGAAAATAAAAAAAGTTGAAGAAATTATTAATAAAAAAATAAAAGAAAAAATACCGGTATCATTTGTCTTTCTTGATAAAAAAGAAGCTTATAAAATCGGTGCAAAATCATTTTTTAGAGAAAAATATCCGGAAAAAGTAAAGGTTTATTATATTGGTCAATCTTTAGAAACTGCTTATTCAAAAGAATTTTGTGGAGGTCCTCATGTAAAAAATACTCAAGAAATTGGTGAAATTAAAATTTATAAGTTGGAAAAAATTGGCACGAATATTTATAGAATTTATGCTAAATAATTTATTATAATTTTTCTAAATTTATATGAAAAAAGATATTGTTGTTTTTTCTGATTTTGAAAAAAATGATTTAAGAGTCGGAAGAGTAATCGAAGCATCTTTTGTTGAGGGATCAAAGAATTTAATCAAGATGAAGGTTGATTTAGGAGATGATTATGGAGTAGTTCAAATATTGTCAGGAATTGCTAAATATTACAAACCTGAGGATTTGATTGGCAATAATTATCCTTTTATTGCCAATCTTGAACCAAGAAAAGTAATGGGAGAAGAATCACAAGGAATGCTTTTGGTGGCTGATGCGCCGGAAAGATTTTTTTTGATTTCTCTTGATAAAGATTTAAAATCTGGGACAATTATAAGATGAAATAAAAATTATAATTTGCTATTATTAAATAATAGATTTTTTATTATTAATTAGAATTTTTAAAAAATATGGCAAAAAAAATAAAATCACAAAAAAAAGATGATGTTGTTGTTTTTAATAATAATCCAGAAGACTTTTCTTTAAATATAAAATTTTTATATTTTGTTTTAGGAGCCTTGCTTCTTTTTAATATTTTTTTGGCATTTAAGATATTTAATTTAGAGAGAAAAGTTTCTTCAGGAATAACAACAGCTGATTCTCAAAAAGAATCTCTCTTAAGTGTAAATAATTTGAAAAAATATGCTAAAGAATTGAAGCTTAATACTAATAAGTTTAATAAATGTTTAGATTCTGGAGAAAAAGCAAAAAAAGTTGATGAAGAATTAAAATATGGAGCTTCTCTTGGAGTTCAAGGAACACCAGGGTTTTTTATTAATGGAAAATTTTTAGCTGGTGCATTTCCTATAGAATTTTTTAAAGAAATAATTGATAAAGAATTATCGGGTCAAGCAACTAATAATTGTTTTGATTATTCTGAAAATTTAAGAAAATATTGTGAAGACAAAAATAATCAAGCTTTTAATCCTGAGTCAAAAAATATTGATTTATCAAAAGGACAAATGAAAGGAAATAAAAATGCTTTAGTTTCAATTGTTGAGTTTTCTGATTTTGAATGTCCTTATTGCGCAAGAGCCTATGGTACTGTCAAAGAAATTTTAAAAACATACAAAGACAAAGTTAAATTTTATTATTTTCAATATCCTTTAAATTTTCATCCTAATGCTCAAAAAGCAGCTGAAGCCTCGCTTTGCGCTGCTGATCAAGGAAAATTTTGGGAATTTCATGACAAGCTTTTTGAAATACAAAACCAGCAAGCTCAATAATTTTTTAAATATTTTATGATTAGAATAAAAATCAATGATGATGATGTGGTTAAAAAAGTTTTTAAGAATTTCAATTTTCCCAAAAAAGATTCTCATAAAGGAGAAAACGGAAGAATTTTGATTATTGGTGGTTCATCTTTATTTCATTCGGCAGTTCTTTGGTCAGCAGAAACAG
>JAOAFI010000053.1 GCA_026416375.1 Patescibacteria group bacterium
GCTTTCAAAACAATATTATATTGTTAATACTACTCGTACTAATCAATTAGTTCGTTCAATTGAAAAAATAAAATTAGAATCAGATGAAGAAAAACCTCTTTTGATTGAAAAAAACTAGTTTTTTATATTAATCCTCCGCCGTTTTTAAATATTTTTGGTTTAAGCACCTCTGAGGGATTTTGAGACTGATTTTGTTCAAAATTTGATTGAGCTGGTTGTTTTTCTTTTTCAACTTTTTCAATTGGTGTAATTGGTTGAATTTCTGGCCATTGGCTATATGATTGTTTTATTGGAGAAGGAGATGGCGGTGTAAATCCTGGAAATATTTTTGACACTTCTGGTTTTTTTATTATTTTTTTAATAGCTCCATGCCTTAAAAGAAAAGCAATATTTTCAAAAGTATTAGCATTAGTTGAATAAGAAGTAAAATTATTAGTTGAAGTTGATATTCCAGTATATAAATTAGTAGCTATATCTTTATCTATTTCTATTTTTAAAATTTTAAGAATATTTAAAATAAGTTCAGAAATAGATGAAATTGTTTTATCAATAAAGTTAACTGTTCCAAAATAAGCATTAGTTAAATGTCTATCTATATTTATAATATCTTTGCCATTAAATTGATTTTGGTTATTAGTATAAATTTCGCCTAAACTATTTAATGTAGGCGAATCAATAATTATAAAAAAGTCAATACTTCCTCCAGTATAAGAATAATTAACTTGATTTGAATTAAGTTTTGGATATCCTTGACGCGGGGTAATAATTAAATTAAAAAAATCTCCTTGAATATTATAATCGACTTTATCAATTGATCCATCAGTATAAGGAAAAGATATCATTAAAGCATCTCCTTCAGCACTAATGTTATTTCTAAACTTATCAGAAGCAACAAGATCAGACTCGATTTTTGTTGAACAGGCAAGAGAAACATTTTTTCCTATTTTATTTAATCCTAAATATAAACTAGTAGATGAGGCGATAGCATCAATTGTGGGGTTTTTTGGAATAATAATTACTCCTGTTTTACTTTTATTAATAATTTCAATAATTCTATTTATTGTATTTTGGTTATTATTCATATTATAGGATAGATTTTATCATATCGCCTACCTTAATGTCAAGTTGAGGATAAAAAACCATTCCAGCTTCCATATCTTTTTTTGCTTCAATAATATTTTTTGACTTATGTTTTAAAGATATCAGTTTAGTTTTTCCTATAAGTTTATTTTCTCGATAAATTTCTATTGGGTCATTAAGATTAATTTTTCCTTTAGTTATTTTAACGCCAAATATTTTTTCGTTTTCTATTATAAAAGTGGCTAGTATTTTAGCTTCTCCTTTAAGATTTTTCTCTCTATTTTCTTTTTCTTTAAGAAGTATAGCTACCTCAGTTAATTCATCTAAAAGCTCGTAAATAATTTTATAAGTTTTTATAATAATTTTCTCTTGTTCAGCAGTGACTTCTGCTTCTTGATTAGGTCTAACACCAAAACCAACAACAATTGATTTTGTTGTTTTTGCCAAAAAAATATCTGATTTTGTGATTTCTCCAATTGATTTTAAGACAATTTCGATATTATTGATATCTTTTATTGATTCATTGATAGCGTCTAAACTTCCTTGAGAATCAGCTTTAATAATTATTGAAAGTTTTTTTTCTTCTTCTTTTGGAGATTTTAAAATTGTTTCTAAAGAAAAATTTTCATTTAGTTTTTGATTATTTATTATATTATCTTTTTCATAATTAATTTTTTTATTTTGATTTATTGTTGTTATAAGCGAGCCAACTTTAGGCAGTTTATCAAATCCTAAAATTTCAAAAGGCATTGAAGGAAAAACTTCTTTAATTATTTTTCCTTGATCATTTAATAAAGAACGAATTTTAATTTGATTATTTTCATTAAAAATAATATCTCCTAATTTAATTTTTCCATTTTTTATAATTGCTGAAGCAATTATTCCTCTTTTATCTTTTTTTGTTTCAATAATATAAGCCTCAGCAGGAGATTTTTCATCATAGGTCAAATTTAAATCATTGCTTAAAAACAAAATTGTTTCTAAAAGTTCATTTACTCCTTTTCCAGTTTTAGCAGAGATTAGACAGACTGGTATTTTTCCTCCTTTTTCTTCAACAATTACTTCATATTTTAAAAGATCATTTTTTATTTTTTCTGGATTTGCTTCAGAAAGATCAATTTTATTTATTGCTACAATAAAAGGAATTTTAGCATTTCTAATATGAGAGATTGATTCAATAGTTTGAGGCATAATTGAATCTTTTCCATCAATTAAAAGAATAGCAATATCAGCAACATTAGCACCTCTTGAACGAAGCATTGAAAAAGCTTCGTGTCCTGGAGTATCAATAAATGTGATTTTATTAGTTTTATAATCTTTAAAAGAAGTAGTAATTTCATAAGCGCCTATTTTTTGTGTAATACCGCCATATTCTTTTTGAGCAATATTTGTTTTTCTTATATAATCTAAAAGAGTTGTTTTTCCATGATCGACATGTCCTAAAATAGTTACTATTGGCGGTCTAAACATATTTTTTTAATTTATAATTTTTAATTTGTCATTCTGAATTTATTTCAGAATCTCTTTTTTGAGATCCCGAAACAAGTTCGTGATGACAAGAAGAATTTTAATTTTTATTTTGTTGATTAGATTCTTGATTTTCTTTTGTTGTTTGAGAATTTTCTTCGTTTAATTTTTTCTCTTTTTCATCATTTGATTTTATTTGAATAATATCAATAATTAAATCAGTTAATCTTGATGCTAAATTAACATTGATTCCTCCTTTTCCTATTGCTAATGGAGCTTCTTTTTCATCAACAAACACTTTTGCTTTTTTTCCGTTTTGTTCAATTTCGACTTTTTCAATTTTAGCAGGAGATAGGGCAGAAATTAAAAATTGTTTTTTATCATTGTTCCATTGGATAATATCTATTTTTTCATTTCCACCGATTTCATTTGTAACAGTTTGAACTCTTATTCCTTTTTGACCTACACAAGCACCAACAGGATCAATTCCAGATATTGATGAAAATACTGCTATTTTTGCTCTTTCTCCTGGCTCTCTGACTGCTTTTTTTATTTCTACATTATTAGATCCTATTTCTGGAACTTCTTTTTTAAAAAGTTCTATAACTAATCCCGGATGAGTTCTTGAAACAATAATTTTTGAGTTTCCGAATTTATCATTTTCAATTGATTTTATGTAAAAATATAAAACAGAATTAATTTTATAATTTTCATTTTTTATTTGTTCCTCTTTTGGTAAAATTGCTTCAGTTTTTCCTATATCAACATAAATATTGTAATTATCTTGACGTATTATTCTTCCTTTGACTATTGTTTTTAATTGAGATTTGTAATGAGATATTATTGTTTTTTTTTCTGCCTCTCTTATTTTTTGCAAGATTACTTGTTTAGCTGTTTGAGCAGCAATTCTTCCAAATCCAGGAGGTGTGATATCTTTTTCATTTTTTAAAATTTTTATTTCTCCTGTTTCTTTGTTTATTTTAGCAACTATATCTTTATTTTCTAATTCTTCTGGATATTCTTTTTTATAAGCAGCAATAACTGCTATTTCAATTGATGAAATTACTTCATCAACAGATATTCCTCTTTCTGTTGCAACTTGATTTAATGCTAAAATAAATTCTGATTTTATAATAGTCATAATTATATATTTTATCAAATTTTTATATTAATTATTCTTGTTTTCTGAATTATTTTCTTCTTTTTTTTCTTCAGCTTTTTTTTCGCTTATTACTTCAGGAGTGACAGTTGATGTTTCTGGTTTAGTATCTTGCTCTTTATGCTCAATAATAGAAACAATAATTTTATTGCTTTCGTCTTTAAATTCATATTTTTCTGATTTTTGAAGATCAGAAATTTTTATTTCTTGACCAATTTCTTTTAATTTAGTTATATCTATTTCTATTTCTTGAGGGATATCTTCAGGGAATGCTTCAATTTTTATTGAATTAGATTGAATTAATAAAACACCTCCTTTTTGATTAACTGCTTCGGATTGGCCAACAATTTTTATTGGTACTTCTGTTTCTAGTTTTTTCTTTAAATCTATTTTTCTAAAATCGATATGAATAATTTGATCAGTGATTGGATGTTTTTGAACATTTTTGATTAAAACAGGAATTTCTTTTTTATCAACTTCTAAATAAACGATTCCTGTTTCTTTAGACGTTTTATAAACCTTAAAAAAATCTTTTAAATTTACAGAAATTGATAGAGATTTAAAATCAGATCCATATATATTGGCCGGAATTATTCCTTGTTTTCTTAGTTTTTTTGTTTTTTTTCCTTTTAAATTTCTAATATTTGCGGAAAGTTTTATTTTTTTATTTGTTTTATCTTTCATATTTTTTTATTGATTATTAATTTCTATTAAAAAAATTTTATCTGTTGATAAATTTGTATTATAAATAATTTGATTGTCTTTGACAAGTGGAGAAAAATTTTGATTAATAATATTGATATTTTTATTAAAAGTAAAATCTAAAATTAAATCAGAATTTTTATCACCAATTTGTTTTTGAAAAATAATTTGATAAATTTGTTTTCCTTTTTTTAAATTTTCTTTAATTTGATAATTTATTTTTATTTCTGTTTTTTTTCGTGGGGGAATTTCAAAATAAAAACTAATTATTTTAAAAATATCATCTTTTTGATCATATTCTTCTATCAAAATTCCGTCTTTAGTTATTGATTTTATAAAAGAATTTGTTGGTAGAAGAATTTGAAAATAATTTTTATAATAACCTGTTGGAAAAATTTCTGACGGAGAATTATTTTCATATTTTATAGTTAATTGATGAGATATAAAAGAATTATTATCAATAAAAGTTTTTAAATAAAAAAATTTATTAATAAAAAAATTTGCTTTATTTGCTCCTATATTAGTATCGTAAGGAAATAAATAATCAATAAAACAATTATTATTTTGAATTAAGCATTTAGGTTCAATAACTCTTCCTGACCAAAAAAAAGAATTGATTAAATTTTGAACTTTTTCGTCATTAAAATACATAACAATTTGTTTTTCATCCAAAGATTTTTTCAAATTTTTTATAATTTTTAAAAAAGAAGCTTGATCTAAATTAATAATTATTTGATTAACAAGTTTTGATAAAAAATTTGTTTTTTGAGTTGATCCGGGAAAAAAATTTTTTTCAACATAAAATTGAGTTTTTAAATAAAAATTTTTAGCATTGATGTATTCTTTATAATCTGGAAGATAAATATTGCCGAAAGCATTAAGAATATTTTCAACAGCAGTTGTTGTCAAGAGAATTGAACCGTCAAAATTAGATATTTTTATTGATTTTTCAAGAAAAAAAAGAGCTTTTTGATAATTTTCAAAAAAATCAGGAGAAAAATTTGAATCTCTTAAAAACCAATGAGGCAAATTAAGATACTTTGACAAGGGTTTTGGCGGATCAAGATGAGCGGTTAATTGTCCGTCAGCATCATAAACATCATAAATTTTTAAATAACTGATTTCAAAATTGCCTATTTCAACAACAGCAAAAGAACCTATAAATCCGCCTCCTGGTCTAATTTCCATATTATTGGCAAAAAAGACAAGATATTTTGAGGTTTTTTCTTGAGTAATAATTTTTTCAAAGTATTGATAGATAATTTTTGACTTTGAGATTAAATCATTAATTTCAAAAATATTTTTTTTGATTTTTTTTATTGATTTAAAAGGAAAATCTAATTTTTGACTGATAATATCGAGATTTTTATTTATTTTTTCTAAATTTTGATAAGTATTTTTTAGTCTTAAACTAAGATTGTTTTTTTCTTCTATTGATTTATTTTTAATAAATATTAATTGTTGGATTTTTTTTATATTTTCAAGACCAATAACTCCTTCTTCAAAAGATTCAATGATTGACTGATTAATATTAATAATATTTTCTGGAATTGATGATATGCCAAAAAGTTTATAATTTTGATCAATTGTTTGATAGAAATTTTTTCCTAAATTAAAAAGAATTTTTGATTTTGATAAATAAAGAGAAGTTTTTTGAAAGTTTTCTTTTTTAAAATGATTAAAAGACAAATAGATGAAAAAAAAAGAAGAGATAATAAAAGGTACAAATAAAATATGCCACAAAAAAAATATTACAAAAAAAATTTTTATTAATATTTTTTTATTTATATTTATTAAAGAGCGCCAATTAATCTTATTTTCTTTTTTATTTTCAATTTTAAGATAGTTGAGTTTTAAGAAGTTTTCTTTTGATTTGGAAAAAGCAAACCAAAGAATATTTTCTATTTGAGAATTATTGATTTTGTTATTGTTTAATTTTATTATTTTTAAATTATTTTTTTTGCTTTTTAAAAAATAAGAAGAAGGATCTTTTTTTATAAAAATAAAAACATATTTTATGTCAGGGTATTTTTCTATTTTATAAAGATCAATGTTTTCATCGATAATAAAGACATAGTTAAAAATTTTAAATGATTTAGGTTTTTCTGATGAAAAATATGGATCAATTGAATAATTTTTTAAATGTGATTTTAGTATTTCAATAAAAGGATAATTCTTTTTTGAGATTATAAGAGCTTTTTGATTTTCAAAAACAATTTCAGTTTTTAATTTCATAGTATAATTATAACGTGAAAAAAACAGCAAAAATCATTCCTTATTCAAAGGTAGAACAATATTATTATTTATGGGAAGACAAAAAAACAGTTTTAGTCGGGGGTTGTTTTGACCTTATTCACTATGGACATTTTAAATTTTTAGAAAAAGCTAAAAAAATAGGTGATTTTTTAATTGTTGCTTTGGAGTCAGATGAGTTTATTAAAAAATATAAAAAAAGAGAATCAATTCATACTCAAAAACAAAGGGCAGAGATTTTATCAGGATTTGATTTTGTTGATTTAATTATTCTTTTACCTTTGTTTAAAAATGATAATGATTATTTTCAAATGGTAAAAAAAATCAATCCTAAAATCATTGCTGTAACTAAAGATGATGAAAAAATAGAAAAGAAAAAAATACAAGCAGAAAAAATTGGCGCAAAGATAAAAATTGTTATTAATTTAATTCAAAAATTTTCAACAAATAAAATTATCAGTTTTTTTAATTATTGATAACTAAATATGAAAATTTATATTTCTCATTCAACTAAATATGATTATTTAAATGAATTATATTTACCTATTAAAAAAACTGATTTTAATAAGGCTTATCAGTTTATTTTTCCTCACGAAAAATCTAAAGAAAAACTTTTTAATTCAAAAAAACTTTTTTATGAAGGTTGTGATTTGGTTTTAGCTGAGATTTCTTATCCATCAATAAGTATAGGAATTGAATTGGGTTGGGCAAATATGTTGGGAATTAAAATTATTTGTTTATATAAAAAAGGAATAAAACCTTCAAAATCTCTTATAAAGCTGTTTCTTCAATGTTTATTTCATATAAAGACACTAAAGAATTAATTGATAAAATAAAAAAAATCTTATGAGACTTTTTTTAGCAATTGATTTACCAGAAAAAATAAAAACAAAAATAGAAAAACAAATTTTTGATTTAAAAAAACAATATCCCCAGTTTAATTGGGTAAACAAAGAAAATTTTCATATTACTCTTCATTTTTTTGGAGAAGTTGATGATTTTAAAAAAATTAAAGAAAAAATTGAAAAAATAATTTGGGATCAAAAATTTTTTTATCTTTATTCTTTTAATCTTGATGTTTTTGCTAATCATCGTTTAGTTTTATATCTTGATTTTTACCGGGAAAAAGAAATTGAAAAATTAGCAGAAACAATTAAAAAAAGTTTTGCTTTTAATCCTTATAATCAGAATAAATTTATTCCCCATTTGACTTTAGCCCGGGGACCGCGCTCTTCAAAACAACAGTATTATGCTTTAAAAAACAAATTAAATAAGATTAAAATCAACATTTCTTTTAAAATCGAAAAGATATTTTTATATCAAAGTATTTTAAAAGAAAAAAAACCTATTTATAAAAAACTAGCAGTTTTTGGCCTTCTTGATAAATAAAAAAAGGACAGAACCTTTTAGGCTCTGTCCTTATATAAAAAAATATCTTGTTTAAACAAAATATTATGCTGCGCCAATTTTATACATTCCGGTTCCGCAGTCTGGACATTTAGCTTTCATTGCTGGTTTTCCATTTTTCATAGTTACTTTTTGAGGATTTTCTATTTCTTTTTTTGATCGGCATTTAACACAATACATTGTTGCCATATTTTTTCACCTCCTTTCTTTTTATTTAATAAGATTAGCAAAATATAAAATTATTTCAATAATAATTATTAAAATTATAAAAAATATGCTTTTTGTAATATCATGAATAAAATATTTATTTTTTTCTACATTTTTAGAATAAATATTATTATTATTTGTTAATTTATTTTCAAAAATTATTTTTTTATTATTATCTTTTTTAATATTTTTTTGATTTTGTTGAGATATTAATTTTATCTTTTTTCTATATTTAGCAATGATTTTTTGTTTTTTAGTTTTTTTAGGCATATTTGTTTTGATAATATTATAATCAGATTGACATTAAGATTTCAAATTTTATAGAATTTATTTATAAATGGAAAATTTAATTAATATTATTTTTTTTGTTTGGATTTTTATTTTATCTTATTTTTTTATTAAATTAAGAAATCATTATCAAAATTTAATTTCTAATACAAAAAAAGATAAATTAGATCAAATTTTGGATTTTTTGTTAGAGAAAAATAATAAAATATCAGATGATTTAATTTTTTTAAAAAAACAATTAAAAAATGAAATTGATTTTTCAAAAAATTATTTTCAAAAAATTGGAATTTTAAGATACGATCCTTTTTTTAAAGAAGGTTCTAAGCAAAGTTTTGTTATTTCTTTGCTTGATGCAAATAATAATGGAATAATTTTAAATTTTATTTATACTAGAGAAGGATTAAGAATTTATCCAAAAAAAATTAAAAACGGCAAAGGAGAGGAATATGATTTATCTGATGAAGAAAAAAAAGTTATTGAAATAAGCAAAAAGCATTAAAAATTATTTGAAAATTTATGATATCAAAAAAAACCGCTTTAATTGTTTTATTTTTAATTTTTATTTTTTCATTTGTTTCTTCTTATTTAATTTTTTCCTTAAATAAAGAAAAAATATTTTCTTTTTCATCAAGTTATCAACTACCAAAAAATAATAATAAAGCGTTAGAAGAAGATAACGAACCAAAAACAGAAGAATGTCCGATAAATGGTGCTTTTTATTCAAAAACTCAAAAAGAAAAATGGGAAAAAAGAAGACCTCTTGGAGTAATGATTGAAAACCATATTGAAGCTCGTCCGCAATCTGGTTTATCATCAGCTGATGTTGTTTTTGAGGCTGTAGCTGAAGGCGGAATTACAAGATTTTTAGGAGTTTTTTATTGTCAGGATGCTCCTTATATTGGTCCAATTCGTTCAGCTCGAATTTATTTTATCAAGATGCTTCAAGGATTTGGTAATTATCCTTTGTATGCTCATGTTGGGGGAGCTAATACTCCAGGACCAGCTGACGCTTTAGGTGAAATAAGAAGGTTAGGATGGGCTAATTATAATGATTTGAATCAATTTTCGATCCCTTTTCCTTATTTTTGGCGTGATTATGAAAGACTTTCAGGAAGAGCAATTGAACATACAGTATATTCTTCTACAGCAAAACTTTGGCAATATGCTAAAGAAAAAAGAAATTTAACAAATATTGACGAAGAAGGCATTTCTTGGGATAAAAATTATGAAAAATGGTCTTTTAAAAATGATGAAAAAACAGAATTAAGAGGAAATGTAAATAAAATTGATTTTGGTTTTTGGGATAATTTAGCATCTGATTTTTCAGTTATTTGGAATTATGATAAAAAAAGTAATTATTATTTAAGAATGAACGGAGGTAAAAATCATCTTGATAAAAACAATGGAAAACAAATTAAAGCTAAAAATGTAGTAATAGTTTTTGCAAAAGAGTCTCCAGCAAATGACGGTTATGAAGGAGGGCATTTGCTTTATGGAATAATTGGAAAAGGAGAAGCTATTATTTTTCAGAATGGAAAAGCAATAGAAGGTAATTGGAAGAAAAAAGATGAAGAAACTCAGATGAAATTTTATGACAATAATAATAAAGAAATTGATTTCGTTAGAGGCCCAATTTGGATTGAAATATTACCTATAGGTAATAAAGTTGTTTATTAAAAATATATTTTATGTTACAACATATTATTACTTCTAAAACAAGAAGAAAAATTTTAGAATTATTTTTTCATCATCCAAAAGAAATTTATTATCTTAGAAAAGTAGTTAGAGAAATTGGTGAAGAAGTCAATGCTGTTAAAAGAGAGCTTGATATTTTATCAGAAGAAAAACTTCTTTTAAAAGAAAAAAGATTAAATAAAGTTTATTTTACATTAAATAAAAATTATATTTTTTATGAAGAATTTTTAAAAATTTTTGCTAAAACTAATTTTTTATCAAAATTAATTTATGAAAATTTATCTAAAATTGGTAAAATAAAATTTATTGCTTTATCAACAAAATTTCCAAAAAATGTTGAAATAAAAGAAGATGAGATATATTTACTTTTTGTTGGTATTATTGTTATTGCTGAAGTTGAATCTATTATTGCTGAGGCAGAAAAAAATTTTGCTAAACCAATAAATTATACTGTAATGACTGATGATGAATTAAAATTTAGAAAAAAAAACAACGATCCTTTTATTTGGCGTTTTTTAAAACAGCCAAAAATTATGCTTGTTGGAAGCGAAGATGAGTTGATGAAATAATATTTTATTGTATGAAAAAAATTTTTAAAATATTTTTTTTAATTTTTTTTGTTTTTTTTATTTTATGGATAGATCTTCCTGAAAATTTAAAAGATAAATATAATATTCCTAAATCTATTAATCTTTTTGGTTTTAAAAAAGAAATAAAAATAAATTTTGGCCTTGATCTTAAAGGAGGAAGTCATTTGGTTTTTGATGTTGATGCTAGAAATATAAAGAAAGAAGATTTGAAAGATGCGGTTGAGTCAGCAAGAGATATTATTGAAAAAAGAGTTAATTTTTTTGGAGTGACAGAACCAGTGGTTCAAACATTAAAAACAGGAGAAAACTATCGAATTAGCGTTGATCTACCTGGAATTGAAAATGTAGATGAAGCAATAAAGCTTATTGGCAGAACAGCTCAATTGGTTTTTATGGAAGAAAAAATAATTGAAAACAAAAACGCTTCTCCCTCTTCTACTTTTGTTGCAACAGATTTAACCGGAAAAGATGTTAAAAAAGCATCAGTAGTTTTTAGTCAAGAAGACGGCAAGCCTCAAGTATCTTTAGTTTTTAATGATTCTGGATCAAAAAAATTTCAAGAAATCACAAAAAGAAATGTTAAAAAACCATTGGCAATTGTTATTGATAATCAATTAATTACTGCGCCGATTGTTCAGCAAGAAATTATTGGTGGTAATGCTGTTATTACTGGCAATTTTTCAATAGATGAAGCAAAAAAGTTAGCAATCTCAATTAATTCGGGAGCTTTGCCAGTAAGTATAAAATTAATTGAGCAAAAAAATATTGGTCCATCACTTGGGCAAGAAGAAATAAGAAAAAGCATTTATGCCGGCGGAATTGGCTTGTTGGTAGTTTTGCTTTTTATGATTTCTTATTATGGAAAATTAGGTTTTATTGCTTCAATTGCCTTAATTATTTATGGAGCAATAAGTTTAGCAATTTTTAAGATTATTCCAATAGTTTTAACTCTTCCAGGAGTAGCTGGTTTTATTTTGTCAATTGGGATGGCTGTTGATTCAAATATTTTAATTTTTGAAAGAATAAAAGAAGAAATAAGGAAAGGAAAATCATTTGATATTGCTTTTAATCTTGGGTTTGGAAGAGCAATTGATGCGATAAAAGATGCTAATATTACAACATTAACTGTTGCTTTTATTTTATTTAATCCGGCTAATTGGGAATTTTTGCCTCAGTTTGGAATAGTTAGAGGATTTGCTTTGACTTTGGCAATTGGAGTAGCTACAAGTTTATTCACAGGAATAATAATTACTAAAAGATTAATACAAATTTTTTACATTAAAAATAAATTATGATTGATTTTTTAAAATATAGGTTAGTTTATTTTTTAATTTCTTTAATTATTATAAGCATTGGATTGTTTTCTATATTTAAATGGGGTTTTCGTTATTCAATAGATTTTGTTGGCGGAACAAATATTGAGTATCAATCTGATAAAAATCTTTCAAAAGAAAAAGTAAAAAAACTACTTGAGAAAGAAAAGATTAATGTTAATTATTTGGAAGTTTATGAGAAAAAAATTATTTTAAAAACAAAAAATTTTGAAAACAAAAAAGTTGAGGAAATAAAAAATAAATTAGAAAAAAATTTAAATATAAAATTAAAAATTTTAAAATTAGAAACAGTTGGACCTTCTTTAAGCAAAGAAACTGTTAGAAAAACAATAATTGCTTCATTATTAGCAATTTTTGGGATTTTAATTTATATGAGTTTTGCTTTTAAGGGATTTAATTATGCTTTATCAGCAATTTTAGCAATGATTCATGATTTTTTTGTTTTATTGGGAAGTTATTCTCTAATTTCTTATTTTTTTGGAGCAGAGGTTGATACAATGTTTGTAACAGCAATTTTAACAACAATGTCTTTTTCAGTTCATGATACAATTGTTATTTTTGACAAAATTAGAGAGTATTTTCAGACAGAATCGGAAAATAATATTGAATATTTTGCCAATAAAGCCTTAAGCGAGACAATGGTTAGGTCAATAAATAATTCAATGACAATTATTTTTATGCTTTTGGCTTTAGTATTAATGGGCGGATCAACAATTAGATTTTTTGCTTTAGCTCTTTTAATCGGCACGATTACTGGTACTTATTCATCTCCATTTGTTGCCACTCCAATTTTAGTTTGGTTAGAAAAAATAAAACAGAAAAAATGAAAATTTTAAGATATTCTTTGGGACAGCTTCAGGCAAACTGCTATTTTTTAATTAAAGAAAATAATTGTCTGATTATTGATCCAGCTGATGAAGCTAATTTTATTTTAGAGGAACTTCAAAGAAAAAAATTAAAATTATTAGCAATGCTGGCAACTCATGGGCATTTTGATCATTTAATGGCAGTTGGCGAAATCCAAAAATCTTTTAATGTTCCATTATATATTTCTTTTAAAGATAAATTTTTAATAAACAGACTTGAAAAAACAGCTGAATATTTTTTAGGTTATAAACCAATAATTTTGCCAATTAAAAAAATTAAAGATTTAGATATTAAAAATTCATTAAAAATTGAAAATTATAAATTAAAAATTATTAATACTCCTGGCCATACTCCTGGTTCAGTTTGTTTTTATTTTTCAGAAGAAAAAGTAATTTTTACCGGCGATACTTTATTTAAAGGAGCAATTGGCCGTGATGATTTTTCTTATTCAAATAAAAATGATTTAAGAAAATCATTAGAGCAAATTTTATCTTTGCCTAAAGAAACAATTATTTATTCCGGACATGGAGAAGAAACAGTTATTTTTCAAGAAAAAAATATTTTAAATCAGTTTTATTTTTGATCCGATCGTGTTAAAGATAGAATTTTTATTTTTTCTATTTCTTTTAATAAAATTTCCCGGT
>JAOAFI010000058.1 GCA_026416375.1 Patescibacteria group bacterium
GTTGATGTGGTTGATAAAGCGCTTTCTCAAATTTTCAATTTTCAATTTTCAATTTTTAAACAAAAAAAATCCGCCAGCTGGCGAAAAGAAACAAAAATTATCTTAACTTCGCCAAAAGGAAAAATTTTTAATCAAAAAAAAGCATTTGAATATTCAAAATTGAATGAATTAATAATTATTTGTGGTCATTATGAAGGAGTTGATGAAAGAGTAAAGAATTTTATTGATGAAGAAATATCTCTATGTGATTTTGTTATGACTGGAGGAGAAATTACTGCTTCAGCTATTGTTGATTCATTAGTGCGCTTGATTCCAGGTGTTTTAGAAAAAGAGGCGATTCAAAAAGAAAGTTTTTCAGAGTATAGCGTTGATTATTTAATCTCATTAATTGGAGAAAATGAAATTCTAAAGAAACTTAAAAACAAAAAAATCAAAAAAATAAAACTTTTAGAATATCCTCAATATACTAGGCCAGAAAATTATCAAGGATTAAAAGTGCCAAAAATTTTGCTTTCTGGCAATCATAAAGAAATTGAAAGATGGCGGATTAAAAAAGCCTGGGAGGAGACAATTAAAAAAAGAAAAGATTTATTAAAAATAGATTAAATTTTAGGTTTTATTTGTCTTTTTTTAATTTTATTTATTGAGTACATTATTCTTTTGTGAAGATCAATGTTTTTTATTCGGGCAAAGCGAAGAATTGAGACAATAATATCGCCTAATTCTTGTTCATAACTTTCATCTTTTTGAGCAGCAAGATTAGTTGGTTTTTTGCCATGTTTTGCTAAATAAGCTCTTGCCATTTCGCCAACTTCTTCAACTAAAGATAAGATTAAAAAAGAACCAAATTCTTTTTGTTCTTTCCATTGACGATCAATATCTTCAAGTTTCTTATAATAATATCCAAAAAGAGATTTAATTTTTCTTGCTTTTTTTATCTGATTTTTCATGATTATATTTTATCATTTTTTGAATTATTTTGATTTTTAAGAAGAATTTTTTTTATAAAAAAAACATATAAAATCATAATTATTAAGACTAAAAAGCTAAAATCTTTTTGAATAGCAAAGAAACTTTTTAATAAATGACCTAAAAAAGTTGATGATGATGGCAAAAATTCTATTTTAATTGGTAAAAAATTTGAAAATTTTTGATGAAAATAAATTTCTAAAAACTCATTTAAACCATTAATTATCATTGATCCGCCTAAAAATATAATAAACCATTCAGTAATTTGATATATTTTTTTAATAGAAAATTTTATATAAGAAAAATATGTTAATATTCCTATAACAGATGATATAGCAAAACCAAGAATTAATCCAATTAGATTTTCAGTAAAACTAGAAAACAAAGATGTTGATGCTGTAAAAAGAGCAATTTCAAAACCTTCTCTAATAATAAAAAAAACAATTAATAAAAATAAAGAAATATCAAAAATCTTTTTTTCCATTTTTTTATGAGCAAAAAGAATGTTTTTATTGGTTAATTTATGAATTGTTTGATGAAGCGAAAAAACAACATAAGTAAGAAAAAAACCTGAAAAGATCATTAAATATCCTTCTAAAAGTTCTGTATTTTTTTCAGTTAAAATTTTTGAAGCTTGATGACTAAAGTAAAAAGTTAAAATTGGTAATATTAAACAAATTAAAATTCCTAAAAAAACTGCTAAAAATATTTCTTTTTCTTTTTTAAGATTTAATCTTTTATTAATTCCAAAAAAGACTCCAATTATCAAAAAAGCCTCCAAAAATTCTCTAATCGAAATAATAAAAGATGTTAACATATTGACATTTTTTTAAAAATTTGATTTAATTAAATTAACTATTACTAATTTTATATAAGTTTTATTAAAAAATCAATTATGAAAATTATTAAACTTGAACCAAAAAAATTTTCCGAAAAAATTTTTCAAATGAAAGGAATTTCAAAAAAAGCAGTTGAGGAACATTTAAAACTTTATCAGGGATATATTAATAAATACAATGAAATTCAAGAAAAATTATCTCAACTAACTGATGATGATTTTTTAAAAGCAAATCAAACTTATTCTTTAGTTCGTGAGCTTAAAGTAGAGCTTTCTTTTGCTTGGGGAGGAATTATTAATCATGAGATATATTTTAGTCATTTAGGTGGAGAAGGCAAGATTTCAGATAGCGATTTATTTAAACAAATAAAAAAAGATTTTGGATCATTTGAAAATTATAAAAAAGATTTAAAAGCAACAGGAATATCTGCTCGTGGATGGGTTTGGACTGCTTGGAATGAAAAAGAAAAAAGGCTTTTTAATTATTTAGGCGATGCTCAAAATACTTTTCCAGTATGGTACGCCAAGCCAATTTTAGCATTAGATGTTTATGAGCATGCTTATTTTATGGATTTTGGCTCAAACAGAGGAAATTATATTGATGTTTTTTTTGAAAATTTAAATTGGAAAGAAATTGAAAAAAACTTTGAAAAAATTTTTGAATGCTATTGTGAAAATAAATGTAAATGTAATGAAGATTGTCAGTGTTAATAAATATAAAGTTTTAGATTAATAATTTTTCTTCTTTTTTCTTGTTATTTTTTTTAAATTTTGTTATAAATATATATTCTATGATTATTGTTTCAAAAGTAACTAAAGTATTTAATCAAAAAACTGCTGTTGATAATATTTCATTTAAGGCAAAAGAAGGAGAAATAATTGGATTTTTAGGGTCAAATGGAGCTGGTAAAACAACAACAATGAGATTAATTTTAGGATATTTAAAGCCAAATGAAGGAGAGATATTTGTTGATTCTTTAGATCCAATTAAAAACAGAATTGAAGTTTTAAAAAAAATCGGATATCTGCCGGAAAATAATCCTTTATATGGAGAAATGAAGGTTATAGAATATTTAGATTTTATAACCAAGGTTAAAAATGGAAAAAATACCAGTGAAGTGATAAAACAAGTAGGATTAGAGGAAGTATTAAATCAAAAAATTGAAGAATTGTCCCGCGGATTTAAACAAAGAGTTGGATTGGCATCAGCTTTGATTGGTGCCCCAAAAATTTTAATTCTTGATGAGCCGACTTCAGGCCTTGATCCTTTAGAGCAGGATAAAATAAAATCATTGATAAAAAAAACCGCCAAAAATAAAATTATTATTTTTTCAACTCATATTTTATCTGAGGTTGAGGATGTAGCTGATAGATTAATTATTATTCACCAGGGGCATATTGTTTATGACGGCAAAAAACCAAAAGGAAAAGGAGCAGTTGAAAAATTGTTTAAAAAAGTACTTAAAGATTAAAAATATGAAAAATCTTTTTAAAAAAGAAATAAATTATTATTTAAATAATCCAGTTGGTTATATTGTTATTGTTTTATTTGCAATATTTGTTAATTTTTTCTTTATTAAAGATATTTTTGTTTCATCGATTTTTTCGCTTAAGCCTTTATTTTATCTTTTTCCTTGGTTTAATATGATTTTTATTCCTGCCTTAACAATGAGATCTTTTAGCGAAGAAAAAAGAAGCGGTACTTATGAGGTGCTTTTAACTTTGCCAGTAAAAGAAAAAGATATTCTTTTAGCAAAATTTTTTTCAATTTTATTTTTGTTTTTAATTGGTTTATTTTTAACTAGCGGTATATTAATTTTTATTGTTATTTTTTCAAAAGCTAATTTTTTAGAGCTTTTAATAGGTTATTTCGGCCAGTTGTTATTGGCGTCATTTTTTATCTCAATTTCTTTATATTTTTCAATACTGACAAAAAATCAAATTGTTGCTTTTTTGCTTGGAGTTTTGATAAATTTTTTCTTGTTGGTTTTTTCATCTGATTTTGTTGGTTCAATTATTCCTCGAATTGTTCTTGATAATTTGATTATTTTTATCCCTAATTATCATTTGGAAAACTTTACTAAAGGAATTTTGAGTTTTTCATCATTATTTTATTTTTTAAGTTTTATTTTTTTCTTTTTATATTTAACTTTTCTGAAAATTAAAACAAAAGATTAGAAAAATATGATAAAAAAAATATTTGATTTTTTTAAAAAAATAGGAGTAATTTATTTATTTTTGATTATTATTGGAATTAATTATTTATTGAGTTTTTTAAATTTTAAAATAGATTTATCAACAAACAAAGCATATAGTTTATCTCAATCTTCAAAAAATATTTTGAAAAAAATTGATAAAGATGTTGAGATAAAATTTTTTGTTTCCTCAGATTTGCCAACAAAACTTATTCCTTTTAAAAATGAAGTAAAAGATTTTTTAAAAGAATATGAAAATTATTCTAAAAAAATTAAACTAAAAATTTTAGACCCAAAAAACGATAATAAAGCTTATGAAGAAGCTCAAAATTTAGGCATTCCTGAACTTCAATATTCCCAACTTGAAACTGACAGTTATCAAATAAAAAAAGTTTATTTTGGAATAGCAATAAAATATCAAGATAAAAAAGAAATAATTCCTCAAATAAATGATCTTTCAAATCTTGAATATAATATTACCTCTTTAATTTATAAAATGACAAAAAAAACAGAAGAAAAAATTGCTATTATTGGCAAAAAAGAAGTTTTTGATTTAACAGGAAATCAAGAAGATGATTTATCTTCGTTGAAAAAAACAATTAGGGATCAGTATAGTTTAAATTTTCTTGATATAAGCGATGATTCTTCAGTAAAAGAAATAAATAAAGATCATCGATTAATTTTAGTTTTTGATGATAATCAAAAAAAATATACAGAAAAAGAGATTGAAAAAATTGATAATTATTTAAAACAAGGCGGAAAGGCAATTTTTTTTGTTGATGGAATTTGGATTAACGATCAAGGACTTTTTGGCCAAAAAGCAGAAAATGGATTAAATGATTATCTTAAAAAATGTGGAGTAAAAATTAATGAAAATTTAGTTTTATCAATGGCTTCGGAATTGGTAAATTTTGGATCAACTAATTATCAATTTATTACCAATTATCCTTATTGGATTAAGACTAACAATTTTAATAAAAAATATAATTTATTTTCAAATATCAATGTTTTAACTTTTCCTTGGGTATCATCTGTTGACTTAATTGATAAAAATAATGATATTATTGTTTCATCAATTTCTCAGTCTTGGATAAAAAAATATTCAACAGATTCAGCTTTTTTAGTTGATCCAAACAGCATTGTTTCTCCAAAAAAAGATGATTTTAAAAAACAAAACTTAATAGCTGTTAAAAAAGACAAAAATGATTTAAAAATAGTTGTTGTGCCGTCATCTCGATTTGTTTATGAAAGATTTTTAAGCCAAAATGATAATCTTGATTTTGTTTTTAATTTAATAAATGAGATGGCATCAAACGGAATACTTTCTGGAATAAGACAAAGAACAGTAAGTTTTTATCAACTGCCGGTAATACAAGATAGCAATCTTAAAAATATAACTAAATATACTTTAATTTTATTATTGCCAGTTATTTTTGCTTTTTACGGTCTGATAAGAATTCTAAAAAGAAGCAAAAAACAATTTTAAAGCCTTTTTTATACCTGAAAAAGCAATTTTATTCCAAGGAATATTTTTTTTATTAAACCATTTTATTTGAGAAACATCATCTTGGCTTTTTATGTTTTTTATTCTTTGACCATTTATTTTATAAGTAAAAATTAAACACAAAGTATAATGTTTTATTTTTTTATAAAAATAAATATCATTAACTGAAGTTAAGTAATTAATTTTATTTTTTTCAATTAAAATATTTAACTCTTCTTTTATTTCTCTGAAAAGAGATTCTTCTAAATTTTCTTTTAAATTAATAAATCCGCCGGCAATATCCCAGTAATTTTTTTTTGGCGGAAACTTTCTTTTAACAAGAAGAATTTCTTTTTTGTCATTATAAATAATTAATCCATTTGTTGGAATTGGATTTTGATAAAAATAAAAATAACAATTATTGCAGGAGAAAAAATTATTTTTCTGGTTAAGCTTATTTTGACAGTTAGGGCAGTATTTTAAAAAATCAGAAATATACATTTTTATATTATATAATTTAAAAATATGATTAGAACAAGAATTGCACCATCGCCAACTGGTGAGGATCTTCATGTTGGTTCAATTGCAGTTGGTCTTATGAATTATGCTTGGGCAAAAAAAAATAATGGCCAGTTTATTGTCCGGATTGAGGATACTGATAGAAAAAGATTAGTCGAAGGAGCTGAGGAAAAAATTTTGGCAACTTTGGATTTAATTGGTCTTATTCCTGATGAGTCGCCAAAAAAAGGTGGTTTTTATGGCCCTTATCGTCAGTCTGAAAGACTTGAGATTTATAAAAAATATGCTGATGAATTAATTAATAAAGGTTTTGCTTATTATTGTATTTGTACTTCAGAAAGGCTTGAAGTTTTAAGAAAAGAGCAAATGTTAAAAAAACAAGTGCCAAAGTATGATAGATATTGTTTAAATCATCAAGACGAAGTGATTAAAAAAATAAAAAACGGAGAAAAATATGTTGTTCGTCTTAAAGTTCCTGAAAATCAAGAAATTGTGGTTGATGATATTGTTCGAGGAAAAGTAAAATTTAATACAAAAGATATTGATGATCAGGTGCTTTTAAAATCAGATGGTTTTCCAACATATCATTTGGCTGTTGTTGTTGATGATTATCTAATGAAAATTACTCATGTAATAAGAGGAGAAGAATGGCTTCCTTCAACTCCAAAACATATTATTTTATATCAAGCTTTTGGCTGGAAAATTCCTTTTTATGCTCATATTCCTTTGCTTCGAAATCCAGATAGATCAAAACTTTCAAAAAGACGAAATCCTGTTTGGGCATCTTGGTATTTAACTCAAGGAATTTTGCCCGAAGCGCTTTTAAATTACTTAGCTTTAATGGGTTGGAGTCATCCAGAGCAAAAAGAGATTTTTTCGCTTGATGAATATGTTAAAGTTTTTGATCTAAAAGATATTCAAAAAACCGCACCAATTTTTGATCCGGTAAAACTTGAATGGATGAATGGAGAATACATAAGAAAAACTCAAAACTCAAAACTCAAAATTCAAATCTTAGATTTTTACAAAAAACATCAACAGAAAAATTTACCGGAAAAATTAGTGGAAAAAACAATTCCTTTGATTCAGGAAAGAATAAAAAAATTATCAGAATATTGGGATTACTGTCAGTTTTTTTTTGAAGAACCAAAAGAATATCAAATTAACTTGTCTGATAAAAAAGAAATATTAGAAAAAATTTATCAAGAATTG
>JAOAFI010000062.1 GCA_026416375.1 Patescibacteria group bacterium
TTTAGGCTATGTTGAGGATAATGATCTGCCTTATTTTTATTCCAATGCTTTAGCAACAATATATTTGTCAGAGTATGAGGGCTTTGGCATTCCTCCTCTTGAATCAGCATATTGCAGTACTCCTGTTCTTTTATACAAAAACTCTTCTTTAAAAGAATTATTTACTGATGATTATCCTTATGCTAAAAAAGGAGAAGAGAATAAAACATTAATAAACTTAATAAAAAACAAAATTAATCCAAAAAAGTATTTGAAAAGGGATTTTTCATATAAAAAAACAACTGAGGAGTTTTTGAAGGTAATTTAATTTTTAATCAAGTTAATCCAAGCATAATACAAGTTGTATGATTAAAATTTTCAGAATGACTAAATAAAAAATCTTCTTCGTCTTCTTTATAATAAAAACCTGTTTGTCCTCCAGTATCAGCAGAAACAAGAATAAAATCATTTTTTTTAAAACCAATTTTTGAAAAAATAATTTCAACTAAATCAATTACCCACCTATTTTCTGGCTGATTAAAATACCATGGCCCACTTAAAAAAATTTTTCTTCCATCTTGTAAAAATCCAAATAAATTTACTGTTTGATCCCACTTATGATGAAAATGATTCGAACCATAAAAATAAAATTCTCCATCTTTTCTTGAAATAGAATATTGAGGTTGATAAAAAATATCTGTATTAGGTATTTTTATTAAATATCCATGTCTATATTCAATAAGAGGTGATTTTCTCTGAACTTGATTAAATAATTCTATTTCTTGTTCGTTATGTAATCTTCCAACAAAATTTAATAAAGAATAAGGAGCAAAAGAAAAAGTATATTCCTTTTGATTTCTAAAAAAATCTTTAGGAACATTACAAAAAACGCCATTTGGATCATAAGAGATAAAATAAGGATTAGTCGCACCAATTGAAATTGCTGCTTTAATTTCTGGTGTTTTCTGAAGAATATCTTGAGGCATTGCCGCAAAACATACTTGATCATTATCTTTTTTTTCTGGTTTTAAAATAGAAAAAGATGCATCTTTTTTAGTTATTAAAAGTTTAAATCCATCAGATGAAGATAATAATGGTATTGGAAAATGAAAAATATCAAATTCTGGAGCATTAAATAATTCAAAATCTGAAATTAATTGATCTGGTGATCCTTGAAAATCTTGTTTTAATCTATCTTCTAATCTTGGTATTATTTTTGAATAATCAGTTAAAATTGCTGATAATTTTCCACCTAAAAAATCATCAAAATACCCTAAAATAGGACCATTATAAGGAACATTAATTTTAATAGGAGGAAGATCCTTATCAAAAGGACTATAAAAAGTTAATGGTTTGGGAGATAATAAATAATCAAGTAATAATAATGTTAAAAATGAAGCTCCAAATAATTTTAAAAGATCTCGTCTCGATAATTCTTTACTCATAAATTATAATAATTAATATTATACTATAAGATAGTATAAAATATTATAGATAAAACAAATATGAAAAAAATTCTTGTTATTTCTGATTTGCATTTAAGCAATAAATTTAATGAACAAAAGTTTAATTTTTTAAAAAAACTTTTTTCTTCTGAAAAATATAAACAAATTATTATTTTAGGAGATTTTTTTGAAGGCTATCTTATGACCATTGATGAGTTTTTAAAATCTAATTGGTCAAAATTATTTCCTATTTTAAAGAAAAAAAATACAATTTATATTCCTGGAAATCATGATTATTGTGCTTTTGAACAAAAAGAAAAAACAAAAATTTTTGCTGATATAATAACAAAAAAATATTTATTAAAAATAAAAAATAAAAAAATTCTTTTTACTCATGGAGATATTTATTTGCCAACAATTGATAATTATTTAAAAAATATTCCATTTTTTTTAAAAAAAATTCTTTTTAAATTTTCAAAATATGAAAAAAAACATTATCAAAGAACTATTTTTTATTTAAAAAAAACAAAATCTGCTTTAACTAAAGATAACTTAAAAATTATAAAAAAATTTAAAAAAACAAATTATAAAAACAAAATTAATTGGTTGATTACTGGTCATTCTCATAATCCAATTATCAGCAAAAAATTTCATTATATTGATGTTGGTTTTTTTGAAGAAAATTTTCATAGTTATTTAGAAATTAGCTATCAAGGAATTTTCAATCTTATAACAAAAAATAAAAATTTAACAATAAAACAAAAAATTTAAAAAAATAACTTTTTCAAAATTCTTTCATTTCTTTGTTTTTGTTTTTTAAGCATTTGAGAGGTTGAAAAAACAAGAGCCAAATATTCTTGAGGATTTTCAATAACAATCCGCTCAGCACCTGATAAAATCTCTTTTTTTAAATAATCAATTTTTTCATCATTAACTAATTCCAAAGGCAAAGCGTCATCAAGTCGGGGACCAATAGGCAGATGAATCCCTGAAAAATACTTTAAATATTTTTTTAATTTTTTAAAAAGAAAAAACCAATTATCAACAATCTCTTGAGTTTGATTAAAAGATAAAGCATGATAAAGATCAATCATTCCAGAACAATTTATTCCTTTTTTTTGAAAAAAATCAACTAATTTCAATGTTTTTTCAAGTTCTTGAAAGTTTTTATCTGTCAGACTATTTTCAATCCAGAGTTTTAAAGGCGGATTTTTAATAATTTGATTTTGAATATTTTTATTTTCTAAATAAACTGAATGAAATAAAAATTCTTGATTTGGAAAATTTTTTCTTAAATCTTGATAATCAAAAATAAAAAAATTAATTAGTCTTAAAAGAGATTTTTTAAAAAAATTTAAATTTTTTATAATTCCTGTTTGGCCGTGAATTGAGATAACATTGATATTTTTTTGTTTTAAATCTCTAATAAATTTTTTTGCCTTAAACAAAGGCTTCAAACCAATCATTTCAACTCCATCAAAAAATTTTTTTTCAAAATAATCCTGCCATAAATATAAAAACTCTTTTGAACTGCCAAAAAATCCAATGCTATCAGTAGAAACCAAGATTTTTTGTTTTTTGTTTTTCATTTAAAAAAGAGATTATTTATTTTGATATCTTTTTAAATCAGCTCTTACCATCATCTCAACTAATTCCTCGAAAGATACTTTTGGAGACCAACCTAAAATTTTTTTTGCTTTATCGGGTTTAGCTTTTAGATTTGGTACTTCAGCCGGACGCTTAAACTGAGGGTCAATAACAACATATTTTTCCCAATCAAAGATTCCAACTGATTTAAAAGCTAATTTGACAAACTCTTTAACACTATGACTTTCTCCTGTGCCGATAACATAGTCGTCTGGATTTTTTTGCTGAAGCATCAGATACATTGCCTCAACATAATCACCGGCAAAACCCCAATCACGCTTTGCTTCTAAATTGCCAAGCCTTAACTCTTTTGATAATCCTAATTTTATCTTGGCAACACCATCAGTAATTTTTCGGGTAACAAACTGAATTCCGCGAATTGGAGATTCATGATTAAATAAAATGCCATTGGCAGTAAAAAGACCATATGACTCTCTATAATTAACAGTTATCCAATAAGCATAAACTTTTGAAACTCCATAAGGAGAGCGAGGGTGAAAAGGAGTATTTTCATCTTGATAGCCGTTAGTATGCTGAAGACCAAACATCTCACTTGTTGAGGCTTGATAAAAACGAGTAGTCGGCGAAAAATATTTAATAGCATTTAAAAGATAAAGAGGACCTAAAGCATTAATCTCTGTTGTTAATTTTGCTTGATCAAAAGATGAACCAACAAATGATTGAGCTGCCAAATTGTAAACTTCGTCAGGTCTAATTGTTCTTATAAGATTTAAAAGAGAAGCCTCATCATTCATATCTCCTTCAACATAATCAACATTATGAGTAATTTCTAAATAATCAAGATTGGAAAAATTTGGATTTGAATAGCGCCTAATAAGGCCATAAACTTTGTATTCTTTTTCAAGTAAGAATTTAGCTAAATAAGGACCGTCTTGTCCCAATATTCCAGTAATAAAAGCAGTTTTTTTTGCCATATTAAAAAAAATTATAGCATAAAAAATATTTAAAATGTCAAGAAAACTATAAAAATTATTTTTTACAATTTGCTAAAATAAATAAAATGTTTAATAAATTTTTAAATTTTATAAAAAAATCAACTTCAAAAAATATTTTGATAAATAGTGTTGGAAATTATACAAATGTTTTTTTTACTGCTTTTTTTGCTTTTTTGCTTGTTAGGATTATGTCTCCATCAGAATATGGAATTTTAAGTGTATTGCTTGGAATAGCTTATGTATTAGCTAATATCTTGGATTTTGGAACAACCGCAAGCATTTACTCATATCTTCCTCTTCTTATTGAAAAAAAGAGAAATAAAGCCTTTGTTTTTTTAAAAACCGTGTTTTTTTTTCAAACTATTCTTTCTTTAATAGTTGTCTTATTTTTTTTAATTTTCTTTCCTTATTTCGATAAAATTTTTTTTAAAACTAATGTATCTATATTTGATTTATATTTAACAACATTTTCAGCTATTTTTTTCATTTGGCAAAATTATATAATCAACTCTCTTAACGCCGTTAAAAAATTTTTATATTCAAATATTATTCTTAACTTATCTAATATCATAAAAACTCTTTTTATTTTTATTCTTTATAAAATAAATTTTGTTAATGTTGGATCAATAATTTTTACCTTTGGGATTTTGGGTCCGTCAATTTTTTTTCTAATCTTGATTTTTGAAAAATACAATACTATCAAAAATGTTTTAAAAGCAAAAATAGAAAAAGAAGAATTTAAATTTGGCTATACAATAAGCTTTTTTATTGCTTCGCAGTTTTTTAATCTAGCTTTGCGGATGGATCTTTTTTTATTGTCTTTTTTTTATCCTCAAAGTCCTCAAATAGGCTATTATGGTTTAGCTCAAAAAATAATTTTAACAGTTTTGGCTTCAATTACTGCAATCACTCAAGTTTTGTCGCCTAATTTTTCAAAAATTAATTCAAAAACCCAAGCAAAAAAAGAATTTAAAAATGGATTTTTATATCTTTTAATTCCTGCTTTTTTATTTATTATTCTTTATTTTACTCCTGAATGGATTTTTAATTTATTTTTTACAAAAAAATATCAAGAAACAATTATTATTACTAAATTATTAGGTTTATCATTTATTTTATATGTTTTTTTTAATTTGCCTTATTTATTTATTCTTTATACTGCAAAAAAAATCTTTCCTATTTTAATCACAAATATTGTCTTTTTTTTAATAATAACTTTTGGCTGTTTTTTTCTTATTCCTAAATTTGGAGTTTTTGGACCAATAATTGTTATTGGTTTTGGATTTTTTTGTGCTTTTTTAATCGCTTTATTTTTTGCTCTTAAAGAATATCAAAAACTTCCAAACAACTAACAGCTAACAACTAACATCTAACACTTAACGTTTAACTTCTTTTTTTGTCATTCCCGCGCATGCGGGAATCTTTTTTTATTTAATAATTTATTTAATATTTTTTTTAGTTTCTTTGATATTTGAGATTTAATATTTAATATTTGATTTAATTTAACAGGATCCCCGCTTTCGCGGGGATGACAACATTAAGGATTGTCCTTGGGAGGACTGTACTCCTGAGGACTGTCTTTAGTTTGTTTAGCGAGTTTTGAAGGTTTTATCTCATTTGTATTTCATACCCCAAAAACACATTTTCCATAAGCGATGCAATTGTCATTGGCCCAACTCCTCCTGGAACTGGAGTAATATACGAAGGCTTCTCAAAAACATCATTATAATCAATATCGCCATAAATATTTTTTCCGTCCCTGTTGATGCCAACATCAATTACTACTGCGTCTTTTTTTACTGCTTCTTTTTTAATAAAATTTTTTTTGCCGACTGCCACCACTAAAATATCAGCTTGGCTTGCTACTTCAAATAAATTTTTAGTTTTTGAATGGGCCACTGTCACAGTTGCTCCTTCATTGCAAAGCATAAAAGCAGCTGGTTTGCCGACCAGATTGCTTCGGCCAACAATCACTGCTTTTTTGCCCGAAATATCAATCTGATAATGTTTTAAAAGAGTGATTATTCCTTTTGGAGTACAAGGAAAAAATATCTTTTCATCATTGCTTTTTGACAAAAACATTTTGCCGACATTTATTGGATTAAAACAATCAACATCTTTTTGAGGATTAATAAACTCATTAATTTCTTTTTCAAGATAAGACAAATAGTCGGGTAGAGGATACTGGACTAAAATTCCATGAATTTTAGTGCTTTTATTTAATCTTTCCAAATGACTAAAAATTTCATCTTTTGAAGCTTTAACTGAAAGCAAAATCTGTTCTGAATAAAAACCAATTTTATGACAAGCTAAAATTTTGTTTTTGACATAAACTTGAGAAGCAGGATTGTCTCCAATTAAAACCACAGCCAATCCAGGCTTAATTTTTAAACTGTTAACTTTATTTTTTAAATTTTCAATAATTTTATCTCTTAAAAATTTACCGTCAAGTATTTTTGCCATATTGATTTTAAAATAAAAAAATTGTAATTTTTTTACATTCCAATAATCTCTCCTTTATCGTTAATATTAATAGCTTCAGCTTGAGGAACTTTTGGCAAACCAGGCATAGTCATAATTTCGCCAGTTAAAACAACAAAAAATCCAGCGCCAGCTGAAAGTCTGACTTCTTTGATTGTGATTTTAAAATTTTTTGGTCTTCCCAAAAAAACCGGATTATCAGACAAAGAATACTGAGTTTTTGCCATACAAACAGGCAACTCTTTATAACCCCAGCTTTCAAATTTTTCTATCTGCTTATTGGCTAAGTCGCTAAAATTTACTCCATCAGCTCCATAAATTTCTTTGGCAATTATTTCAATCTTTTCTTTTAAAGAAATATTTAAAGGATATAAGGATTGGAAATTGCCTTTATCATTTTCTACTGTTTCAACTACATATTTAGCCAGTTCTATTGCTCCTTCTCCTCCTTGAGTAAAAACTCTTGCTTCAGCTGATTTGACATCTTGAGACTCGGTATATTTTTTAATCTCTTTAATCTCTTCTTTTGTATCTTCAGGAAAAATATTAATTGCCACTACTGGATTAAGATGATACTTTTTAATATTTTCAATATGTTTTCCAAGATTTTCTAATCCTTTTGTTAAAAGCCCTTCTCCGTGATATTTTAAAGCCCGAACAGTTGTTACAACAACAACAGCTTTAGGCTTAAGAGAACCTATTCTTGCTTTAATGTCTAAAAATTTTTCTGCTCCCAAATCAGCACCAAAACCAGCCTCAGTCACCACATAATCAGACATTTTTAAAGCTGTCTTTGTAGCAATCAAAGAATTGCATCCGTGAGCAATGTTGGCAAAAGGTCCGCCGTGAATTAAAGCTGGCACACCCTCAGTTGATTGAACTAAATTAGGTTTTATCGCATCTTTAAGCAAAGCGGCAACACTTCCTTCAATTTTTAAATCCTTCACCCTTACCGGCTCTCCTTTTTTGTTAACAGCAACAATTATTTGAGAAACTCTTTCTTTTAAATCATTTAAATCTTTTGAAAGACATAAAATTGCCATTATTTCTGAGGCAACTGTAATATCAAAATGATCTTCTCTTGGTACTCCTTGAGATTTTCCGCCAAGACCAATAATAACATTTCTTAAAGATCTATCATTCATATCAATTACTCTATGCCATAAAACTCTTGTTGGATCAATTTCAAGAGAGTTGCCAAAATGAAGATGATTGTCTAATACTGCTGAAATCAAATTGTTGGCTGAAGTAATCGCATGAAAATCACCAGTAAAATGAAGATTTATTTCATCAACAGGATGAACTTGAGACAATCCGCCTCCTGTGGCTCCGCCTTTAATTCCAAAAACCGGCCCTAAAGAAGGTTCTCGAAGACAAATCATTACTTTTTTTCCAATTTTAGCTAATCCTTGAGAAAGACCAACGGTAATTGTTGTTTTTCCTTCTCCATATTTTGTTGGATTTGTTGCTGTTACTAAAATTAAATTTCCATCTTGATTTTGTTCTCTTTTTTTTATTGCTTCAAATTTTATTTTTGCTTTATAATCGCCATAAAGTTCAATTTCATTTTCTTTTAAGCCAATTTTTTCAGCAATTTTTTTAATTGGCATAAGTTTTGCTTTTCTTGAGATTTCAAGATTAGTCATTTTTTTCATATTTTTTAAAAATAATTAAAATTAATAATAACTTTTAATAATGTTTAAAATGACAAAATTTATGAATAACTTTTTCATTTATTAAAAATTCCTGATAAATCTTTTTAAGATAAGGATTATCGTGACTTGTTTTTATATTTTTTTCTTTATCAATTCTTAAAAGAACTTCTTTTCTTTTTTTTCTTATCTCATAATCAACCGGCCTTGGCTGACCACCTCCGGCAATACAACCTCCAGGACAAGCCATTACTTCAATATAATCAAAATCGCTTAGTTTATCTTTTATCTGATAAAAATTTTTTAAGCCATCAATTATGGCAATTCTTATTTTTTTTCCTAAAATCTCAAGATTAAAAATTTTAACTCCTTCAAGACTGGTAATCTCTTTTTGAAAATAAAGATTATCTGGATTTTTTCCTGATAAAAGATAATAAGCAGTTCGCAAAGCCGCAGTCATCACTCCTCCTGTCACTCCAAAAATTATTCCAGCACCGGTAGCTTCACCTAATGGATTATCAAATTTTTCTTCTTCTAAGTTTTTAAAATCTATTTTTTCTTGTTTCAGCAAAGTTGCCAATTCAACCGTTGTTAAAACATCATCAACAGGAGCAATTTTATCAACTAAAAGTTCTTCTCTTCTAACTTCTGATTTTTTAGCAGTGCAAGGCATAATTGAAACTAAATATATATCGCTGAGCTTAAGGCCGACTTTTTTGGCAAAATAATGCTTGATTAAATTGCCGGCAATTATTTCTGGAGGCAAAACTGATGTTAATAATGGCTTTAAATCTTGTTTATAAAAATTAAGATAGTTAATCCAACCTGGGCAACAAGAAGTCAAAAGAGGAAGTTTTTCACCAGTTTTTAATCTTTCAATCAGCTCTTTTGCTTCCTCAAAAGTAGTAATATCAGCAGCAAATGAAGTATCAAAAACATAATCAAATCCCAAAGCCTTAAGAGACGAAGCAACTTTTTCACCGGTCATTTTGCTATGGGGAAAATCAAAAAGTTCTCCTAGTGTTGCCCTGATTGACGGCGCCACTTGAGCAATTTTTAGTTTTTTTGTTTTAATATTTTGAACAATTCTTTCATATTCTTTTTTATCAGTATTTATAGCTGAAGCAGAGCAGTGGACTAAGCATTGTCCGCAGTCAAGACAGCGATTATTAGTAGGAGAAATTGTTTGATTTGTGCCATAATTTTTCATCTCAATTGCTCCAACCGGACAAGATCTAAGACAAAGCTGACAATCAACACATCGGCTCATATCAAACTCAATAATCCGGTCAAAATTAAATTTTTCTCTTTTTGATTTTCTTTGTTTTGACAAGCCAATAAGCTTAAGATTAGTCATCTGCATTTTTTTTATTTTTTCGCTGTTAGTCATCACATTTAGTCCGTCTTTTACTTTTACTGAACAAGAGGTTTTTATTTTTCCGTCAACCTCAACCAAACAAAGCCTGCAGGCTTCAGCTGGCTCATAATCTGGATGATGACATAAATGTAGAATGGGAAATTTTTCTTTTAAAAGAAATTGGAGAAGATTTTCTCCTTCTTTTGCTTCAAATTTTTTCCCGTTTATTTTGATTACTGCCATATTTTGCTCCTTTTTTTCCATAAACTTTCAAATGATGCTCCAGCGCCTCCTCCTAATCCGCAAAAACTGGCTGTTTTTAAATTTTCAATTAAATCATAAATGAAAAAATTGTTTTTTTCTTGAGTTAAATCATTATTTTTAACTAATTGATAAAGTTGAAAAAGTCCTTCACGGCAAGGAGTACATTTGCCGCAGTTTTCTTTGATTAAAAACTCAAGTTTTTCTTTAAAAATTTCTGTCAAATTGATTTTGTTTTTATTATAAATAAGAATTACTCCTGTGCCAAAATCAGCTGATTGATTATCTAATTCTTCATAAGTATAAAAAATACCAGAAGCTCCGCCTCCAAGCTGGACAAAATTGTCTTTTGTTATCTTGTTTTTAGTTAGTCTTAAAATCTCTCCAATTGTTGATGAAACCGGCAGATCATAAACCCCAGAGTTATTGGCATCGCCTCCAATTGTGTAAAATCTTTTATTTTGATATTTATCATTAACAATCTCATAAATTCGATAAAATGTTTCAATGTTATTAACAATAGTTGGTTTGCCAAAAAGCCCTACCTGAGAAATATAAGGCGGTTTTCTTCTTGGTTCCCATCTTTTGCCTTCAATTGAGTTGACCAAAACTGTATTTTCTCCGCATAAATATCCGCCTGGTTCTTTAAAAACTTCAAGAGGCAGACTTCCTTTTAATTTATTTATTTTTTCTTTATATTTTTCAAAATAATCTTTTCTTAAATAAAGATAAATTTTTTTTGTCTGGGGAAAAAGAAAATAAGCAATTCTTATTCCTTCAAGAAGTTCTTTTAAATAATTTTCTAAAATATATCCGTCTTTTTTCGTTCCTGGCTCTCCTTCTGAACCATTAACACAGATATAAATCAAAGAATGATTTTTTTTATACATTTCCTCCCATTTAATGCCTGTTGGATAACCAGCGCC
>JAOAFI010000036.1 GCA_026416375.1 Patescibacteria group bacterium
ATTTAATTGGTCAAATAAAAAACCATTTTTTCCATCAATAATATATTCAGGTATTCCGCCGGAATTATAAGCAATGACAGGAATGCCATATCCCATTGCCTCAACGCAGGCAATACCAAACTCTTCATCGCGGGAAGCAAAGAAAAAAGCTTTCGCGCCTGAGATGATTTTTTCAAACTGGCTGTCAGGAAGATTGCCTAAAAATTCAACGGTTTTGCCGGCAATTGAGCGAAGATATTTTTCCTCCCGGCCAGTACCGATGATTTTTAAATTAAATTTTTCTTTGTTGGCAGCGTGAATTAAAATATCAATGTGTTTTGGCCGGGTAAGACGAGAGATGGTAATAAAATAATTTGAAATTTTAAATTTTAAATTTGAAGTTTTTTTAGGGATTGATACTGGCGGATAAATAACAGTTGATTTTCGGCGATAAAATTTTTCAATTCGGCGTTGAGTTTCTTTAGAGTTGGCGATTAAAAAGTCAGGCCTTTGGCTTGATTGATAGTCCCAAAGACGCAAAAAATGATTAACAATCATGCCGTATATTTTTATTGGTAGATATTTTTGCCATTCAATAGCTGTTTCATAGCCGTATAAATAACGGGGAGGATGATGGATATAGCTTATATGGATTGTCGGCTTTTTAGTGATTATTCCTTTTGACATCCAGCTTCCTGATGAAGATATAACTAAATCATATTTTGAAAAATTAAAACTTTCCCAGATTAAAGGAGTTAAAAAACGAAATGGAGAATAAAAGCGATTAATAATTGGAATTTTTCCAAACCAAGAAACATATATTTTCCAATTTTTAAATAAATTTTTATGAGAACCAAGAGAGTTTATATTAAATGATGTTGTGTAAATATCAGCTTGGGGAAAAATTTTTTTAAAAGAAACAAGAACTCTTTCTGCACCGCCAAATTCTAAGAGTTGATCATGAACAAGAGCGACTTTTAATTTTTTAATATTTTTCATTTTTTAGGTTTATTTTTAATAAGATAAGTTTTTTTATATTATAATTTATAAATGGATTTTATTCATGTTTTGATTTTAGGGGCGGTTGAGGGGTTGACTGAATTTTTACCTGTATCTTCAACCGCTCATTTAATTATTACTTCAAAATTATTAAAAATTCCTCAGAGCGATTTTTTAAAAGTTTTTGAGGTGGTGATTCAGTCGGGAGCGATATTGTCAGTAATTTTTTTATATTTTAATTATTTGCTGAAAAATAGAAAAATTATAAGACATATTTTAATTTCATTTTTGCCAACAGCAGTTATTGGATTTTTTCTTCATAAGATAATTAAAAATATTTTTTTTGAGTCTTTTGCTTTGATTGTTTTTAGTTTGTTTTTAGTTGGTGTTTTTTTTATTATTTTTGAAAAATTAGCAGAAAAAAAGAAAATTATTTTAAAGAAGGAATTAAAAGAATTAAATTTTTTTGATAGTTTTTTGATTGGTTTTTTTCAGTCATTGGCGGTTGTTCCTGGAGTGTCAAGAGCTGGAGCAGTGATTTTGGGAATGATGGGGTTGGAGTATAGGCGGGAGGAAGCAACTACTTATTCTTTTTTGCTGGCAGTGCCAACAATTATTTCAGCTGGAGCGCTTGATATTTATAAAGAAAAAGAATTGATTTTTTCAAGTTTAGATAATTTTTGGATTTTGTCTTTTGGTTTTTTAGTTTCTTTTGTTTTTGCTTTTTTTTCAGTAAAGTGGTTTATTGATTTTGTTAAAAAAAAATCTTTAGTTATTTTTGGAGTTTATAGAATAATTTTAGCTTTTGTTTTGTTTTTAATAGTTTTTATGTAAATTAATTTTTTTCTTGCTTTTTTTAAATTAAGTTGGTGTTCGATATCATAATTGTTTAAAAACTCTGCTTTTTCTCATAGTGATATAATTATAAAATAATTTTTTGTCTCCGTAGTTTAATGGATAGAATAAGGGCTTCCGGAGCCTTTGATGAGAGTTCGATTCTCTCCGGAGACACTTATAATTTTTTTTTGGGCCTATGGTTTAACGGCAGAACGCAGCGTTCGCATCGCTGAGATCGGAGTTCAATTCTCCGTAGGTCCACTAGTTTATTAGTTAGTAAAAATTTTTATGAAATCATATACAAAATACTTAACAATAAAAACTAATAAAAAAATCGAAATTATTAATATCACTAAACAAGTAAAAGAAGCCTTAGAAGAAAGTGGAATAAAAGAAGGATTGTGTTTGATAAATTCAATGCACATTACTTCGTCTGTTTTTATCAATGATGAAGAAGAGGGTTTAAAAAAAGATTTTATTGATTGGCTTGAAAATCTAGCCCCTTATGATTATCATCGATGGAAGCATAATTTAACAGGTGAAGATAATGCCCACGTTCATTTAAAAAGAACAATAATGGGTAGAGAAGTGGTTATAGCTATAACAGAGGGTAATTTTGATTTTGGTCCTTGGGAAGAAATTTTTTATGGAGAGTTTGATGGAAATCGTGAAAAAAAAGTGCTTATCAAAATTATTGGAGAATGATATAATTATTTTATTATAAGCGTCTGTAGCTCAGCGGTAGAGCACTACTCTTATAAAGTAGGAGTCCTTGGTTCGAATCCAAGCAGACGCACATTTAATTTTTTAAAAATGCCGAGGTAGCCAAGGTGGTCACGGCGGGGGTCTGAAAAACCTCAGATGTCAGTTCGACTCTGACCCTCGGCACAAAAGCGGTGGTAGTTCAGTGGTAGAATGTCTCCTTGCCAAGGAGAAGGTCGTGGGTTCAAATCCCATCCACCGCTCATTTTTTTATTTTTTAAGCTTTCGTTTTATTTTTTTAATAATAAAAAATAAATGTAAATTGATATAATTACACGCGATCGCGTGTAATTATATCAATAAAAAAATGTATCAAAAAAATACGGAGATTATTTTAAGTGGTTTTTTATAAAAATCATTAACCACAAAAATCCAATTAACATATAAAAAATTTCAAAAACACCATTAAAATTTCCGCTTAAAAAAAATAAAAAAATACTAATAATTTGAATTATTAAAAGATTATTTGTAAAGTAAATGAATTTTTCGCTTTTAGTTAATTTTGCCATTAAAAATTCGCTTATTGAAAAAGTAATAAATAATATACTGACAATTATTATGTGAATTATTTCATATTGAGATGATGGAAAAAACCCAAGCGCCCCAAAACACATAACCGCCGTTATCCAAAAAATTGCTGTTGGCGAATAAAAAGGGAGTTTAAAATATTTAAAAACATATAAACCAAAACTCAAATCCATAAGCGATTTTATAAAAAAAGTAGCATTAAAATAACTAAGTTTTTCTTGATTTAAAAATTTGCTTAATGCGGAGATAGTATATTGCTTAAAGTCATAATTTTCTATATTTTGGCTAAAATAAAAACTTGAGGTAATAAAAAAAATAATTGATAAAATAGCATTGTATTTAAAAATTATTAATTTTGATTTTTTACCTTCCATTTTTAATTTTTTTGTTTAAATAGATAAGATCTTTTTTAATTTTAATATTTCATTAAAAGCTTTTTTATCAGAAGAATAAGAAAGTGTTTTTTTTATTTCTTTTTCAGTTAAGAATTTAGCATCACTCATTTCCCAATCATGATTTTTAGGATCGCCTGACAAATATTCCATTAAAAAATAATAAACAGTTTTTTTTACCAGAATATTTTCATTTGTTTTTCCTCCATGAGGAGAGTTTTTCCATTGATATTGATAAAAAACTTTGATAGGTTTGGGATAAACGATCTTAGCTTTTACTCCGCCTTCTTCTTCAACTTCTCTTAAAGCTGCTTCCTCCATTAATTCATTATTTTTTTTATCTGCAATAAGTCCTTTCGGAAAAACCCAGCCTTTATGTTGGGAATGCTGACAAATAAGCCAAAGAGTTTTATTTTCTGTTTTTTTAAAAACAATTCCTCCAGCTGATATTTCATATTTAATTTTTAATTTATTGTTTTTATTTTTTGCTTCCATAATAAAATTAATATTTTAATTTTTGATATTTTTATAATATTCTCCTCCCATTTGATAATCAAAAATTGGTTTTTTAATTGGTCCAAAAAATAATTGATATAAAATTGCTTTAATTGATTTATAAAGGCTTTTTATAATTCCTTCCTTTTCAAATCGTCGAGTAGAAACATAAAGAATAGGATAAGAAAAGACTTTAAATTTAGCTTTATTTTTAACTAATCTTTGAATTAATTCAAAATCTTCTCCAAAAATTATTTGTTCATCAAATCCTTTAACTTTATCAAAAAATGTTTTTTTTATTATTATACAAGGGCCATTAGCAGAAGGTTTTATTTTTTCAAATAAACTCATAGCTAAATTCATCAAAAAAAATATAATTTTTCCTTTTATTCCTTTTTTTGCTCTATTCCAGACAGTTAAAGCATCAAGATTATATTTTTGAATTTTTTTATTTATTTCTTCTAAAAAATTTTTTTCTCCAATTTCAACATCAGCATCAAAAAAAATTAAAAAATCTTTTTTAGCATTTTTAGCGCCAAAATTTCTGGCTTGGGCGACGTTTTTATTTTTTCTTTGAAGAAATAAAAGAGGAATTTGTTTTTTGAAATTTAAAGCAATTTCTTTTGTTTTGTCTTTTGAAAAACTATCAACAATAATTACTTGATAATTTTTGTAATTTTGATTTTTAATTGAAGAGAGAAGTATTGATAGATTTTTTTCTTCATTTAAAGTTGGGATAACTATTGAAAAAAATATTTTTTTCATAGCGGAGGGTAGAGGATTTGAACCTCTGTAGGGATTGCTCCCTCGAGTTTTCGAAACTCGTGCAATTGGCCTCTCTGCCAACCCTCCAATTAAAAATTGATATATTATATTTTACTTTAATCTTAATAAATTTAAAAATAGCTTTGGTAAAATATAATAAATAAAATAAAAAAAAGGCGCGTTGGCGAAGAGGTAACGCAGCTGTCTGCAAAACAGCTATGCGCCGGTTCAAGTCCGGCACGCGCCTCAAAATATTTTTTTAAAGGAGATGTGCCGGAGTGGTTGAACGGGCTGGTCTTGAAAACCAGTATGGCTGAAAGGTCATCGGGGGTTCGAATCCCTCCATCTCCGCTTTAAAGACTATTTTTTTATTATTTCTTTTGTTTTATTAATACTTCTAGTTATTTTTATAATTAAAACAAAATTTAATAAAATATAAGAAATATTTAATAAAGAATAAAAGAATAAAAATTTTCGGTTAATAATTTCAATTATTAAAACTATTAAGAAAATAAATAGAATTAATATTTCAATAATTTTTAACTCTTTTAATTTGTTTTTTTTCAATAAAAATAGATAAAATTATTAAAAATATTAAAAAATAATTAATCTTTATATTTATTATTATGATAATAAATATATAGTAACAAAACTTTTAAGTTTTATTTTTGAGAAAAAATAAATAAGAATGATTATTCTTTTGAAACAATTGCGCTTTTTGATGGAGGAGAATATCATATCTTTTAATTAATAAAATTAATAATTAAGAATTTGATTGATAGTATTTAGGATGTATTATTGAGTCTATTTTTAGTGATGATTTTAAAATCAAATCTAAATATTATTAAAAAAATAAATACTTAAATTATTTTTATAATTTTTTATAAATAAAAAAAATATTTAATTAAAATTAATTTTTAAATAATAAAAAATAATTTTTTCCTATTGACATTAATGAAAAATTATTTTAATATATTTTATATTAAAAATTTTAAAATTTATTATAAATTTATTAAAAAATAATATAAAATGGATAAAAATAATTTTAATCTTAGAAATTTTTTAGAAATTTCTTATGATGAATTAGAAGAATTAAATTTAGAAGCTAAGAGAAAAAGAATTTCTTATTATCCACAAGAAGAATTAAAAGAATTTTATCTTGATTATTTAAAGAAAGAAAAAAGACTTAAAGCAGTAACTATTGGATTTTCTGATATAGAAGGTAGGTTTCATATGCTTGATTATGATAAAAAGTTTTTTATAAAAAATTACGATAATCTGACTTTTGATGGTTCATCAATTAGGGGTTTTTCAAGGCAAGCAGAATCAGATTTGAGATTAAAAGTAGATTGGTCTGCTTTTTGGTGGTTGCCTTCAGATGTTTTTGGTCCTGGAAAAGTTTTAATGATGGCTGAAATTTATGATCAAGATAATACTCCATACAAAATGGATTCTAGAGGAATTTTAAAATCTTATGTAAAAAAACTAAAAGAAAAAAATGATTATACAATATATGCTTCTAATGAAATTGAAGGTTTTTTAGTAAAAGGAATTGACGCAGAAAAAAATTTTAATGAAAGAATAGGATTTGAACTTGTAGCAAATGGAGGATATTATCATTCGTTACCAAATGATATTTTAAGAATTTTTATAGATAAAACCGCTGAAGCTCAAAGAGCAATGGGTTTTGAAAATGAAAAAGATCATCCAGAAGTTGCTCCTTCTCAATTTGAGCTTAATTATTCTTATTCTGAAGTTGTTAATGCTGCTGATCAGATACAATTATATAAACTTACCGCAAGACAAATAGCTAGAAATATGGGAATGACAGCAACATTTTTGCCAAAACCGATTACTGGAATTAATGGAAGCGGAATGCATACTAATTTTTCTATTTCAAAAAATGGAAAAAATCTTTTTTATGATAAAAAAGGAAAAGCTCAACTTTCAAATTTTGGCTGGGAGATTGTAAGTAAAATTTTAAATCATGCTAATGATATTTGTCTTATTTTAAATAGTTCTGTTAATTCATATCGTCGACTTGATCCTCATTTTGAAGCGCCAAATGAAATAAAAGTATCAGAAACTGATAGAGGCGCAATGATAAGAATTCCAATATTTAATGAAAGATCTGCTAGAATTGAAATAAGAAGTGTTGCACCTGATGCAAATCCATATTTAATGATGTATGCTTTGACAAAAACCGCTCTTGAAGGAGAAACTAAAAAAGAAAATTTTGATAAAAGAGAAAGAACTAGTTATTTACCTTCAAATATAAATGTAGCTATTAAACAATTTAGAACAAGCGATTTTATTAGTAAGATTTTAGGAGAAGAGTTTAAAGAAAAATTCGTTGAATTAAAACAAGCAGTTGCTGATAGAAGTCCTGTTGAGCTTGGAACTAGGGTTAAAAATGGAGAGGTAATATATCATCATGAAGTTTATAATCAAATAATTTGGAATAGTTTTTAAAACTTAAAAACTAATTTTTATTATATTTCCGCACCAAGATTCACCGTTTTTTTCAAGCGAACATATTCGATAATAATAATTTTTTCCATTTTCGACATTTGTATCTAAAAAACTTAAAATTTCTTGATTTGAAATTGAAGCAATTGCTCCATCTCTTGGAAAATACACATCGCTTGCATTTTCTGATCGGGCAATTTTATAAGCAACAAACTGATCACTATTGCATTTACTCCAATTTAATTTAATACCATTGTTTTCTTTTGATGCTGAAACTTGAAGTTCATTATTAATGAAAACAAATTCTCCAGGACGAGGATAGTCTGAATAATTATTTTGAGTTTTAATTTTTGTTGGAGATAATGATAATGTTGGAAATAAATCTTGATAGATATTATCAATTTTATCTTTATTGTTTTTTTCTTTAATAAAAGAATCTTTTTTTTCTTCTTGGTTTTTTATGTTATTTAATTCTTTTTTTGTTTCGTTTAAAAAATATTCTTCTTTATTTATTTTTTCTTGTTTTGTTGAATTATTATTTAAGTTTTTAAATATTTTATTTTTTACAATAAAATAGGTAACTGCAACCGATGTTGTTGTTATTATACTAAATATTATTATTGGCAAAATAAAAGCTTTTTTCATATAAATATTATATAAAATATTTAATATTTTTAAAATTATTTTTTATTGACTAAATTTTATTTTTATTTGATATATTTGAGTTTTTAAAAATTGTCCTATTATCCAAGGTAGATATTTTATTTTTTCATTACCATAAGTATAAACTTCAAAAAAATTATTTTTAATTTTATTAATAACAGCATAACCAGTGTCTCCATAAACAGGAAAATCGCTTAAATGTTTTAATGTTAATTTTTTTATATTTAATTGCCAAAGAGCAAGTGTTTTTGGTGTTAACCAATATAAAATATTATTTAATATTTCTTTTATCTTTTTTGGAAAAAAAATCGGAAATAAATCAAATCTTGATTTAAAAAATAAATTTCTTCTTGCCAAAATAAATATTTTATTTTTATATATAAATAAAAAAGGACTATCTAATTTTATTCTTGTATTTTTTTCTAAGATTTTATTTTTTTTATTTAAAAATATTATTTTAGTTCCTAATTTTTTTTCTAAAGAAAAATCTTTTCTACTTATAAAATAATAATTTTTTTTATATTTTATAAAATCTGTTTCAGTTCCTGATATTTTTATTTTTTCAAATTTATTATATTTTTTTAATTTTAAATTATTTTTCATTTCGTAAAAATATACTTTAGGATTATTGCTTTCTATAAAGCCACTTATTATTATTTTTGAATTAATATTTTTGATTTTATATAAATGAATTGGGTTTTTTATTTTTATTAATTTTATACGAGTCCATTTTTTATTTTTATATTGACAAAAAAATATTTTTTTATTTTTATAATCTAAAATAGATTTATTTCCTGTAAAAATTATTGATAAAAAATTATTAAATATAAAAAATTTTGGATCTCTTAAATCATAATTTTTTTTATGTATTTTTTTTAAAATAATCCATTTTTCGCTTTTTTTTCTAAGAATAACTATTTTTGAATTTTTTTCTGGAAAATGATATTTTGCTGTTCTAAAAACTAAATAATTTATTTTTTTAAATTTAATAAAATCAGGAAAAGCATTTGATTTATCTAATAATAAATTCTTAGTTATTATTTTTTTATTTATTATTTTTATTTTCATTTTTTATTTTATTAAGGATGATTCTATTGATTTTAATAAAACATTTTTTATATTTGAATAATTTATTGTTTCTTCTGCTATATTAGCAATATATCCATTTATTCTATTAATACTTTCTTGAATAATAAAATTTAAATCATTTTTTTTATTTATTTTTTCAAAAAATAAAAAATTTTTTTTATTATTGAAATAATTATCTAAATATTTATGAGAATTTTTTTTATCTTTTTCAAATATTATTTTATTTAATAATAATATATTATTTAGAGTTTCATTAAATATTCTTTTTTCATAATGAGAAATATTTGTTTTTTCTTTATTTTTAATAAAAGCTTTGTTTATTTTTACAATATGATCAGCAATTCTTTCTATTCTTAATGCATTAACAACATAGTAGTGAGAATCTATAAGAGATATTTTTTCATTATTAATATAAGGATTGTTTAATTTTATATTATGAAAACGTGTTATTGCAATATGAAGTCTGTCTATTTCAATATCTCTTTCTATTATATCATTTGCTAATTCATAATTTTTATCTTTTAAAACATTAATCGTATCTTCAAACATTGAAAAAATAATAGTTATCATTTTTTTTAAATAGTCATTTATAAAAAAAGATATGTCTTTAATGATTATTTTTAATAATATTTTATTTGATAAACCCTCTAAGCACTCACAGCCAATTAATTTATAAGATATTTCTCTTACAGCTGATCTTTGTTGGTAGGTTATTTTTTCAGCTTTAATAATAATATTTTCTATTCCAGAAATATAATATCCAATAATTTCTCTAAAAATTTGGTTTTTATTTAAATTATTAATATCAAAAGAAATAAATTTTTCAGAATTTTTTATTTTTAAAGGCGATATAATTAAAAAATTTTTATAATCAAATATTTCTATTTTATCTTTATTTTTAATTAAATTTTTTTTAATCCAAATTTTTGGTAAGGTTATTGAAAAACTTTTACCTCCAGTTTTTTGAATTTTTCTTATTTCCATATATACATATATATATTATATATAAAATATATATTTTTTAAAATATTATTTCTAAAAAAAAGCCAAATTATTACAAAAATATACAAAATCTTATAAAAAAAAATAGTTGAATATAAAAATATTTATTTATTAAATAATATATATATTTTTTATGATTGAAAATAAAAGCATAATCGAATCTCTAACTTATTTAATTCCTTTATCTTCTTATGGTTTGTTTTTTTTAGGAATGGCTTTTAGTTCGTCTCAAAAAAAAGCCATAAAAGAAAGAGATAAGAATATTTGTCAATTTCCTGATCCTCATAATTGTTGTGGAGGTTTAGACAGATCTATAAAAGAAAGAAATCTTCATGTTCATCATATTATTCCTCAAAGATATGCTAAATATTTAGATATAGATCCTGATTTTTTAGAAAATGGAATTACTTTATGTCGTAATGCCCATATGATTATTCATCCTGATATGAAACAAATAAGAAATAAGAGAGAATTTTTTAATGTTATAAATGAAAGAGAAGGAAAACTGAAAAAAGGTGAAATATATTGGAATTCTACTTGGGATAGTTTATTTCATGATATTGTTTTAAGAAATTCTCAAAAATTAAATAAATCTACAGAAAATAAAGATTAAAGATGAGTTTTATTTATAAAAAAAGTATAATATTTTTGATGAAAAAAATTAATTTAGCTTTAGTTTTTGGTGGAAAAAGCGGAGAACACGAAGTGTCTTTATTGTCAGCAAAATCTATTTTTTTAGCTCTTGATAAAAATAAATATAATATTTTTCTTTTAGGCCTTGATAAAAATAATAATTGGTTTTTATTTCCTCAAAATAATTTTTTATTAAATGAAAACAATCCAAAAAAAATTTCTTTAAATATTAAAAAAGGAAAAAGAATTTTTATTGTAAAAAATAAAAACAAAATAAATATTATTAATTTGAATAATAATAAAGTTTTAGGAGAGATAGATGTTTTTTTTCCAATTATTCATGGAAGTTATGGAGAAGATGGAAGTCTTCAAGGATTTTTTGAGATGATTGACTCTTGTTATGTAGGCGCTGGAGTTTTAGGATCAGCATTGGGAATGGATAAAGATGTTCAAAAAAGACTTTTAAACTATTCAGGTATTAAAACAGCAAAATTTTTTGTTATCAAAAAATATGAATATAAAAAAATTGATTTAAAAAAAATATTGAAAAAATTTAAATTTCCACTTTTTGTTAAGCCTGCTTGTTTAGGTTCATCAGTTGGAGTTTCAAAAGTTCATAATCTTGAAGAATTATGCAAGGCTATTGAAAAAGCTTTTGTTTATGATAACAAAATAATGATTGAAGAGTATATAAAAGGAAGAGAAATTGAATGTTCAGTTATGGGCAATGATTTTCCAATCGCTTCTTTGCCTGGGGAAGTAATTCCTCATCATGATTTTTATTCATATGAGGCAAAATATATCGATGAAAAAGGAGCAGATTTAATAATTCCTGCTAAATTGTCTCAAAAAATTATTAAAAAAATTCAAAATATTGCTATTAAAGTTTTTCAAACTCTTAATTGTTTTGGTTTTTCCAGAATTGACTTTTTCTTGACAGAAAATAATGAAATTTATGTTAATGAAATAAATACGTTGCCTGGATTTACTAAAATAAGTATGTTTCCAAAACTTTTTGAAATTTCAGGAATAAAGTATTCGCAAATTTTAGATAATTTAATTAATTTAGCATTTGAAAAACACAAAGAAAAACAAAGTTTAAAAAGAGTTTATGATTAATTTTGGAAATATTTTTATAAAAATAGGAATTTTTCTTATAATTTTAGGATTAATAATTAATTTTTTGCCTAAGAAATTTCCATTTTTGCCCGGTGATATTTTTTATCAAAAAGATAATTTTACTTTTTACTTTCCTCTTGCAACATCTATTATTATTAGTTTATTATTAACTTTAATTGTTAATTTGTTTAAATAACCCTATGAAAATTCTCATTGTTTATGCCACATATTCAGGCGGAACTCAAATGGCATCGGAGTTTGTTAAACAAAAATTAGATGAAAAAAATCATCAAACTGACTTAAAGACAATAAGCGAAATATCTTCAGATGATTTTAAAAATTATGATTTTTTTATTTTTGGTTCTCCTTCATGGAATTATGATGGCAAAGAAGGCCAGCCACATCAAGATTTTGTTTTTTGGATGGAAAATAACCAAAATGTAGATTTATCAGGAAAAAAAATCGCTGTTTTTGGGCTTGGCGATTCATCTTATACTTATTTTTGTGGCGCAGTTGATATTTTAGTTGAGTTTTTTAAGAATAACAAAGCTGAGGTTGTTGCTGAGTATTTAAAAATTGACAACTATCTTTTTGATACGGAAAAAAATAATAAATTAATTGAAGATTGGCTTACAAAAATAATCGTTTAATTTTTTAATATAAATATTCTTTTATATTTGTTTCGTTTATGATAAAACTTGTTCCTTCGCCTTTGACTATTTTTAAAGCCACTTTTCTTATTATTCCCTCAATTGTTCGCTCAAGAGTACGAATACCGGCATCAAATCCTAAAGGCCTGGTAATTTTTGGCCAAAGAGAATCCTCAATTTTTATATTTTCAGCTGTTAAGCCGGCATATTTTAAATAACGCGGAAAAACATAACTTTTGGCAATAGCAATTTTTTCTTCATCGGTATAAGAGGGCATTGAGATAACTTCAAGTCTGTCCATAACTGCAGTTGAGATATTATTAGTATTATTGGCTGTGGCAATAAACAAAACTTGGGATAAATCAAAAGGATAATCAATAAAATAATCAGTAAAAGCATTGTTTTGTCCTGGATCTAAAAGTTCAATTAGAACACCCATGATTGAAGCTCTGGCTTCAGGAGTTATCCTGTCAAGCTCATCAAGAAGAATAACTGGATTTTTTGTTTGAGCTCGTCTTAATGCTTTTATAATCATTCCAGGTTCAGCTTGGGGCGATGTTTTTGTTTGGCCTCTAAGATCCAAAGCAGATGATAATCCACCAAATGGAATTCTAACCATTTTTTTACCCAATGCTTCAGCTACAGATTTTGCTAAAGTTGTTTTTCCGGTTCCAGCAAGCCCAACAAAAAAAAGAATTGGCGCCCGGTAAAGATCGTCATTATTTTTTTGTTTTTGAAGGATAATTATTGATAAATATTCTAAAATTCTTTGTTTTATTTTTTCAAGTCCATAATGATTTTCATCCAATATTTTTTTAGCAAGATTAATATCTAAAATGTCATTAGTTTTTTTATTCCAAGGAAGATTAACAATCCAATCTATATATTTGGCGGTAATGTCAAGTTGAGAAAAATTAGCACTGTATTTTAAAGCCAAAGAAACTCTTTCAATCTGCTCAAGCGCTTTTTCTTGTAAGTTAGCAGGCAAATCAGCAGATTGCAAATTATTTTTTAATTTTTCTATTTCTGACAATGTTTTTTTATCATCCATACTATTAGCAGACTTAAACTTCAATTGATAAATTCCTCTTGACAAATAAAAATTTATTAGTTATTATGTTATCAGTTAATTTACTTATTTGCTAACAATTTAGCAAATTAATTATAAGTTTATCTTAAATAAAATTATGACAAAAAATAATGTCAATATCAAACCTCTTTTTGATTATGTATTAGTTAAGCCTTTGGAGGCAGAGACAAAAACTCCATCAGGCATAGTTCTTCCAGATACAGCTAAAGAAAAACCTCAAATGGGAGAAGTGATGGCTGTTGGGCCAGGCGATAATTGTTGTGAAGATTCTTGTTGCGGAAAAAAATCTTTAAAAATGGCTGTTAAAGTAGGAGATAAAGTTTTGTATAAAAAATGGGGCGGAAATGAAGTAAAAGTAGGTACTGAAGAATGGCTTCTTATTGAACAAAAAGATATTATGGCAATTGTTGATTAAAAATTATAAGTTTTGTTTTTTTTAAAAAACTATGGCAAAAATGATTAAATATGGAGCAGATGCTCGAAAAAAACTTTTAGACGGAGTTAATAAATTAGCTAATGCAGTAGCTACTACTTTAGGTCCAAAAGGCAGAAATGTGGCTTTGGACAAAAAGTGGGGAGCTCCAAACGTTGTTCATGACGGAGTAACTGTTGCTAAAGAGATAGAACTAGAGGATGTTTTTGAAAATATGGGAGCTCAGTTAGTCAAAGAAGCAGCTTCAAAAACTGCTGATGTTGCTGGAGACGGGACAACGACAGCCACAGTTTTAGCTCAGGCATTAGTTCAAGAAGGAATTAAAATGATTACTGCTGGAGCCAATCCAATGATGATGCAAAGAGGATTAGAAAAAGCTTCAGAATATGTTGTTGATGAACTTAAAAAACTTAGCAAAAAAATCACCCTTGATGATGCTTCATCAGTTGCCACCATTTCAGCCGGCGATCCAAGACTCGGAAAGATTATTGCTGATGCTTTAAAAGCGGTTGGTGGAAAAGACGGGGTAGTGACAGTTGAGGAAGGAAAAGGTCTTGAAACAACTGTTGATCATAAAGAAGGAATGCAGTTTGACCGCGGTTTTGCTTCTCCTTATTTTGCTACAGACACAGACAGAATGATTGCTGAAGTTGATGATCCTTATATTTTAATTACTGACAAAAAAATCTCAGCTATTTCAGAGCTTTTGCCGTTTTTGGAAAAATTTGTTAAAGTTTCCAAAAATTTAGTTATTATTGCTGATGAGGTTGAAGGAGAAGCTTTAGCAACATTGGTTGTCAATAAATTAAGAGGAACATTTAATGCTTTAGTTGTTAAAGCTCCTGGATTTGGCGACAGAAGAAAAGAGATGCTTCAAGATATTGCTATTTTAACAGGAGGCACTGTTATTTCTGAAGATTTAGGTAAAAAACTTGAGAATGTTGAGGTTGAAGATTGCGGAAGAGCTGACAAAGTAAAATCAGACAAAGAAAATACCTCAATTATTGGCGGAAAAGGCGATAAAAAAGAGATTGATGCCAGAATTGCTCAAATCAAAAGAGAAATTGCTGAAACAACAAGCGAGTTTGATAAGGAAAAATTACAAGAAAGACTTGCAAAACTTTCAGGAGGAGTGGCTGTTATAAATATTGGCGCTGCAACTGAGATTGAGATGAAGGATAAAAAAGAAAGAGCAATTGATGCTGTAGCTGCCACAAAAGCTGCTCTTGAAGAAGGGATTGTTCCAGGAGGTGCTGTAGCTCTTTTGAATATCAGCGAAAAAATGGATTCATCAAAACTAAAGCTTTCAACTGATGAAAGAATTGCTTTTGATTTGGTTAAGAAAGCTTTAGAAAAACCATTTATGAAGCTGATGGAAAATGCTGGAGTTGATCCAGGCCAGCTTTTAGCTAAAGCTAGAGAAGCAGCCTCAGAAGGTATGGGTTTTGATGTTTTAAAAATTGATTCAGTGAATGAGGCAAAACCAATTGATATGGTAAAAGCCGGTATTATTGATCCTTTAAAAGTTGTCCGAACAGCTGTTCAAAATGCAGTTTCTGTGGCAACAATGATTTTAACCACTGAGGCTTTAGTTGCTGATAAACCAGAACCAAAAACTCCTCCAGCTCCACCAATGCCAGGAGGTGGAATGGATGGAATGGATTATTAAAAGAAGCTTAAAAAATAAATAAGTTTAACCCCGCCTTTATCAAAAGGCGGGGTATTTTTTAGATAAATTTTTATTCTCAAATTTTATCAAATTTTGTTATAATTTTATGATTCACCAGGGGTGCCGGAGTGGACAATCGGAACAGTCTGTAAAACTGTCGGGTCAAACCCTGCGGAGGTTCGAATCCTCCCCCCTGGACCATCCTTCGCTGAAGCTACGGATGTCAGGCCACAAGACTATAAAGTAATATGTACTATACTTATATATTGCGTTTATGTTTTGAAAAATTTAAAAAGCAATTTTTTATATATTATTTATATTTTTAATCTTTATTCTTTTAAAAAATTATTTTAAAATTTTTTGTTCTATCTTTTATCCGATCGTGGTAAAAATAGAACAGTTTAAAAAATTTTGTTTAAGGTTATTAAGATGAAAAATTAAGATTGTGAAAAAAATTAAAGTAATGATAGATGATTGAAAAGATAATTGAAAAAACTTTTTTCTTATTTGAAAAATGATGCGAATATTCTCGGTAAGAAAAAAAGAAACACAAAAATTGAGGCAATTATAGAAAGAGGAACTTCGAGTATAAAATTTATTATTAATTTTTTATCCATAAAATATTATATAATTAATTTTCTATGAAAGAATTTTTAATGAATTTTATAAACAATGCTATTTCTTCAAACAATGCTTTATTGATTTTATTTGTTCTATCTTTTGCTGAGTCTTCTTTTTTTCCAATTCCGCCAGATACTTTGATGATTCCTTTAGCTTTAATGAATCCAAAATTAGCTATTTTTTATGCTTTTTTAACAACTGTTTCATCTGTCTTAGGTGGAGTTTTTGGCTATTTTATTGGTTTAAAAGGAGGTAGACCATTGGTTAAAAAGTTTATTTCTGACGAAAAACTTTATCAAGTAAAGCTTCTTTATCAAAAATATGATGTTTGGGCAGTGATTATTGCTGGTTTTTCACCGATTCCTTATAAAATTTTTACCATTGCTGCTGGTCTTTTTGAACTTGATTTAAAAAGATTTGTTATTGCTTCATTTATTGGCCGGGGAGGAAGATTTTTTTTAGTCGGCACTCTTATCTTTATCTTTGGTGAAAAAATTAAATATTTTTTAACTCATTATCTTGAATGGGCAATTATTGGAATTACAGTTTTGTTTATTGGAGGCTTTGTTGTTGTTAATAAAGTCTTAAAAAAATCATCTTCTTTTACTTCAGAAAAATAGATTTTTTTTATAAAAATTGATAAAATTAAAGGTTAATCGTTTTTTTATTTATGTTTAATCTTTGTTCTGATTTTATTCCAACCGGCGATCAACCTCAGGCAATTGAAAAACTTGTTATTGGTATTGAAAATGATTTTAAAAATCAAATTCTTCTTGGAGTGACAGGAAGTGGAAAAACTTTTACAATGGCCAATGTTATTGAAAAAACTCAACTTCCAACTCTTATTATTTCTCATAACAAGACTTTAGCCGGTCAGCTTTATCAAGAATTTCGCGATTTTTTTCCTGAAAATGCTGTTTCTTATTTTGTTTCTTATTATGATTATTATCAGCCAGAGGCTTATATTCCTTCAACTGATACTTATATTGAAAAAGAAGCCCAGATAAATGAACTTATTGACAAGCTTCGTCTTCAGTCAACCACTAATATTATGACAAGAAAAGATGTCATTGTTGTTGCTTCAGTTTCCTGCATTTATAATATTGGCTCTCCTCTTGAATACGGCAAATTTATTTTAGAATTAAATGAAGGCCAAAAAATCAATCAAAAAGAAATTTTTATAAGATTATCAGAGCTTCAATATGAACGAAGCGAGTTTGATTTTAAGCGGGGCACTTTTCGAGTTAGAGGTGAAAATATTGATATTTATCCGGCTTATGAAGATTTTGGTTATAGACTAATAATTGATTTAGGCAAAGTTAAAAAAATTGAAAAATTTGATCCATTAACTGGTCAATTAATTGATAATAATCAATTGCCAATAAAAAAATTAATTATTTATCCAGCTAAACATTATTTAATAGAAAAAAATGTTTTTGAAAATGTTGAAAAAAAAATTAGAGATGATTTAAAAAAAGAATCTCAAGAACTTAAAAATCAGGGAAAATTGATTGAGGCAGAAAGATTAATAAGAAGAGTGAATTATGATTTAGAGATGATAAAAGAGGTTGGATATGTTAATGGTATTGAAAATTATTCTCGTTATTTTGACGGCCGAAATCCTGGAGATCCGCCTTATTCTCTTCTTCATTATTTTAAACAAGCATATGGAGATGACTGGCTTTTGTTTATTGATGAATCTCATATGACTGTGCCACAGCTTCGTGGTATGTATAACGGCGATTTTTCTAGAAAAAAAACCTTAGTTGAATTTGGATTTAGGTTAAAAGCAGCATTTGACAATCGGCCTTTAAAATTTGAAGAATTTTATCCAATTCCATCAAAGATTATTTATGTTTCAGCAACTCCTGATGAATGGGAGATAAATAAAGTTAAAAGTCAAAATTTAAAATTTAAAAATTATTTTGGTTTGGCAGAACAGCTTATTAGGCCAACAGGTATTGTTGATCCAGAAATTATTGTCAGACCGGCAAAAAATGAAGTTTCTGATTTAATTGAAGAAATTAAAAAAAGAATAAAAAACAAAGAAAAAATTTTAGTGACAACTTTAACAAAAAAAATGGCTGAAGATTTATCAGGTTATTTAAAGGAAAAAAAAATTAAAGCTTCTTATCTTCACAGCGACATTGAGACTTTAGAAAGAAGTGATATCTTGGATAATCTTCGAAAAGGCGAATATGATGTTTTAATTGGCGTTAATCTTTTGCGTGAAGGTCTTGATTTGCCTGAAGTTTCGCTTGTGGCTATTTTAGATGCTGATAAAGAAGGATTTCTTCGCTCAAAAACTTCTCTTATTCAAACAATGGGCCGGGCAGCTAGAAATATTAAATCACAAGTGATTTTATATGCTGATGAGATTACCAAATCAATGAAAGAAGCAATTGAGGAAATAAACAGGCGAAGAAAATATCAGCTTGAATACAATAAAAAACATAAAATAACTCCAAAAACAATTTACAAACCAATAAGAGAAAAAATTATTGAAAAAGAAGAAAAAAATGATATTTTTTCTGATATTAGTCGTGAATTTTTGAATTTAGAAAAAATTAAAACAGATTCTCTTACTCCTTATGACAAAAAGAAAATTACTAAAAAGTTAAAACTTGAGATGAAAAAACAAGCAGAAGAACTAAATTTTGAAATGGCAATTAAAATAAGAGACAAAATTAAAGAACTTGAAAATAATTAAAATTTTTTATAAAAAAATATGGACTTTATAAAAATAAAAGGCGCAAGAGAACATAATTTAAAAAATATTTCTCTTGAAATTCCAAAAAACAAACTTGTAGTTATTACTGGTATTTCAGGAAGCGGAAAATCAAGTTTAGCTTTTGACACAATTTATGCTGAAGGACAGCGCCGTTATGTTGAGTCTTTGTCAGCCTATGCTCGCCAGTTTTTAGGCATAATGAACAAACCTGATGTTGATTTGATTGAGGGGTTATCGCCATCTATTTCAATTGATCAAAAAACTACTTCTCATAATCCTCGCTCAACTGTTGGTACAATTACAGAGATTTATGATTATCTAAGACTTTTATTTGCTCGAATAGGCCATCCTCATTGTCCAAAATGTGGTATGGAAATTAACAAAATGTCTTTGGATGAGATTGTTGAAAAAATTTTAAATTTAATAAAAAAAGAAACAGAAAAAGAAAAAATAAAGCCATTATCATTTCAAATCTTATCGCCAATTATTCGTTCAAAAAAAGGAGAATTTAAAAATCTTTTTGAAAATCTTTTATCAAAAGGATTTTCGAGAATTTTAATTGATGATCAAGAGAAAAATTTAAATGATGAAATTAATTTAATAAAAACCAATAAACATGATATTGATGTTATTATTGATTCTTTTTCTTTATCCTACAAACAAATAAAAGATGATGTTTTTTTTGCCAATCTTCGCTCTCGTCTTTCAAATTCAGTTGAGCAGTCTTTAAATCTTTCAGACGGATTAGTTATTGTTTTTTTTGATGGTAAAAAAAATCTCTTTTCAGAAAAATTTTCTTGTCCAGTCGATAATATTTCCTTAGCAGAGCTTGAACCAAGAATGTTTTCTTTTAATTCTCCTCTTGGAGCTTGTGATCAATGCAAAGGCATTGGTACAATTTTTGTTGTTGATAAAGATTTAATTTTTAATAAAAACTTAAGTATTTTAGAAGGAGGAATTCTTCCTTTTAACCGATTTTTTTTCAATGAAACTTGGTATATCAGGCTTTTAAAAAAAGTAGCAATTGAGGAAGGAATTGATTTAAATACACCTATTGGTCTTTTGCCAAAAGATAAAATAGATATTCTTCTTTATGGAACAGATAAAGTTTATCAGGTTAGAGGAACAAATCGTTTTGGAAAACAAACATCTATTTATGAAAAATTTTGCGGAATTATTGCAGAACTAGAAAAAAGATATTTTGAATCAGGAAGCGATTTAGCAGGTCTTGAGATTCAAAAATATTTAAAAGAAGAGATTTGTCCTAAATGCAAAGGAAAAAGATTAAAAGAAGAAGTTTTATCAGTGACAATTGACAAAAAAAACATTGCTCAGATTTCTGATTATTCAATAGATTTTCTTCTTAATTATTTTCAAAAAGAAATTTTAGATAAATTAACTGATTATGAAAAAGAAATTGCTAGACTAATTATAAAAGAGATTGTCAGCAGGCTAAATTTTTTAAATAATGTCGGTTTATCATATTTGACTATTAGCCGGACTGCCAAAACATTATCAGGTGGAGAACTTCAGAGAATAAGATTAGCATCGCAAATTGGCACAGGTCTAACTGGGGTTTTATATGTTTTAGATGAGCCGTCAATTGGTCTTCATCCAAAAGATGTTTCATCATTAATTATTACTTTAAAAAAATTAAGAGACTTGGGAAATAGTTTAATTGTTGTTGAGCATGATAAAGAGACGATTGAGTCCTCTGATTGGCTAATTGAACTTGGTCCAAAAGCTGGAAAAGAAGGTGGAAAAGTAGTTTTTAGCGGTGTTTTGGAAGAGGCTAAAAAGAACAAAAATTCTTTAACCGGTTTGTTTTTATCTGGAAAAAAAACTATTCAGTTAAACAAAAAAAATTTAATTAAAACAAAAGGCGAAATAATAATAAAAGGTGCAAAAGAGCATAATTTAAAAAATATCAATGTTAGATTTCCTCTTGGCAATTTAATTGCTGTCACTGGTGTTTCAGGAAGCGGAAAATCAACATTAATTACCGAAACTTTATATCCAGCCTTAAAATATCATCTTGATGGTTATTATTCTGAAAAAATAGGCGAATTTGAAAAACTTGAGGGTTTTCAATATCTAGATAGAGTTTATCTTGTTGATCAATCGCCAATTGGCCGGACTCCGCGTTCAAATCCAGCGACATACATTGGTTTTTTTGATGAGATAAGAGATATTTTTGCCTCAACAATTGAGGCAAAGGCCTTAGGATTTAAAAAAGGAAGGTTTTCTTTTAATGTTAAAGGAGGAAGATGTGAAAAATGTCAGGGAGCTGGAGTATTAAAAATTGAGATGCAGTTTTTATCTGATGTTTATATTAATTGCGATGTCTGCGGCGGACAAAGATACAACAAAGAAACCTTAGATATAAGGTATAAAGGAAAAAATATTTATGAAATATTAAAGATGACAGTTGATGAAGCATTGGGGTTTTTTTCAAGTCATTTTAAAATTTTTTATAAGCTTGAATTTTTAAAAAAAATTGGGTTAGGTTATATACAATTAGGTCAGCCGGCACCAACTTTATCAGGAGGCGAAGCTCAAAGATTAAAATTAGTTAATGAGTTGTCTCATCGTGATACCGGCAGAACTCTTTATATTTTAGACGAACCAACAACTGGTCTTCATTTTTATGATATTGAAAAATTATTATTTGCTTTAAGAGAATTAGTTGAAAAAGGCAATACTGTTATAGTAATTGAACACAATCTTGATATTATAAAAAACTGTCAATATATTATAGACTTGGGACCAGAAGGAGGAGATAAAGGAGGCAACATTGTTTATCAAGGAAAAACGGAGGGTATAATAAAAATAAAAGATTCATACACAGGAAAATATTTATCAAAAATATTAAATAAAAATTAAATGATAAAAAAAAATAAAATATTAAAAATAATTTTTATTGTTTTTTTATTCTTTTTTTTGTTTATAAATTTAAAAATAGTTAAGGCTTCTGATTATAAAACAGATTATTATGTGGATTATGATTTAAGAGATTTTATTAATACTCAAGAAGTTAAAGTTAGTTTTAATATTAAGATTACTAATTTAAGAAGTGATTTATATGTTAGTAAATTTTCTATTTCTTTTCCTGAATCTTTTAATATTAATGATTTTAAATCTTTTGATGATTATGGAGAAATAAATTCAAAAATAACTTTAGTCGATAATTATAAAAAAGTAGAAATGATTTTTTCTAATCCAAATATTGGTAAAAATTTAGTTAATAATTTGTATTTAAAATTTAATCAAAAAAATCTTTTTAAAATTAATGGAAAAATTTGGGAAGTAATTTTACCTGTAATAGAAACAAAAAATGATGATTTTTATAAAATTAAAGTTATTTTACCTGAAAATAATGATAAAAAAATATCAATTGCTAAACCAAAACCAAACTATATTTATCAAAATGAAATTATTTGGGAAAATCCAAAAACAAAAACAATATATGCGGTTTTTGGAGAATCACAAATTTATAAAACAGAACTTGTTTATAATTTAAAAAACTCAGAAGTTTTTCCAATTTTTAAAGAGATAGCTTTTCCTCCAGATACTTTATATCAAAAAATATATTTTCAATCTATAAATTTATTCCCAAATGAAATATATCAGGATAATGATGGTAATTATTTAGGAAAATATTTTTTAAAACCTTTCGAATCAAAAAAAATTATTTTTAAAGGATATATTGAGATTTTTGCTAAACCAAGAGAAGAAATAATAGAAAAAATAAGAGAAGATTTTAAATTTCAAAAAAAATATTTATTAAAAAATCAACCATATTGGTCAATAAAAAATTTTGAAAGAATAAAAAATTTAAAAACAATTTCTGATATTTATTATTTTGTTGTTAATAATCTTGAATATAATTATGATAAATTAAAATCGGAAAATAAACGAATTGGTGCGGAAAAAATCTTAGAAATTCCATCATATGCTGTTTGTCTTGAGTTTACTGATTTATTTATTGCATTATCAAGAGAAAAAGGTTTTTATTCAAGGCAACTTAATGGTTATGGTTTTTCTTTTGATCCAAAACTTCAACCAATTTCTTTAAATAATGATGTTCTTCATGCCTGGCCTGAATATTATAATGAATCTTTAGGTCTTTGGATTCCTATTGATCCAACTTGGGAAAAAACTTCAGGAATTGATTATTTTTCATCATTTGATTTAAATCATATTGTTTTTTCAATTCATGGAAAATCTTCTGATTATCCTTTGCCAGCCGGAATGTATAAGATTAATGATTCAAAAGATATTATTATTAATCCTTATTTTGATAATATTAAAGAAATTAAAAAAATAATAGTTAAAAATTTTAATTTTTATAAAAAAACAAATAATGAAAAATATAATTATCAAATTAGTTTTAAAATAAAAAATGAGGGAAATGTTTATCTTTTTAAAATTCCAATCGAGATAAAAAATAAAAATTTAAATTTTGAAAGAAAAAATTTTTTTATAAATTCTTTAGCTCCTTTTGAAGAAAAAGAAATTTTTGTTAATTTTTATTATCCTAAAAGAATTAATTTTCAAGATAAAAAAGAAATAATCTATCTTTATGCAAATAATCAAAAAATTTTTGAAAAGGAAATAAAATTTTCTTTTAAGTTTAGATTTATTTTACTATTTATATTTTTTATTTTCTTAGTTTTATTTTTATTAAAAAAAATAATAAAAAAATGATTGATAAAAAAAAATTAGAAAATCTTCCAACAACTTTTGGTGTTTATATTTTTAAAAAAAAAGAAAAACCTTTATATATTGGTAAATCTGTCAATATTAAAGCAAGGGTTAGATCTCATTTTGAAAATGCTAAATTTGATAGAAAAGAATTTTTAATTATCAATCAAAGTGATAATATTGAAACAATTATTACGGAAAATGAATTTCAATCTTTAATTCTTGAGTCAGAATTGATTAAAAAATATCATTCAAAATACAATGTTATCTGGAAAGATGATAAAAGTTATCTTTATATTAAAATAAATTTTTTCGATGATTATCCAAAAATATTTTTAACAAGAAAAAAAGATATTAAAAAAGAAAAAAACAAAAATAAATTTATATATTTTGGTCCTTTTTCTTCAACTAAATTAATTGAAAAAATTTTAAATGATATTCGTTATATTATTCCTTTTTGTAATGAGAAAAAAATATCAAAAAATCCTTGCTTTTATTCAAAAATTAATCTTTGTTCTCCATGTCCAAATTATATTGAATCTCAAAAAGATGAAGATTTAAAAATAAAATTAAAAAAACAATATAAAAAAAATATTAAAAAAATAATAAAAATTTTTGAAGGAAAAATAACTTATATTTTAAATGATTTTTATAAAAAATTAAAAATACTTTCAAAAAAAGAAAAATTTGAAGAAGCGATTATTATTAGAGAAAAAATATTTCGCTTAGAAAGATTAATTAATAATCCAATAAGAGATTTTGAAATTAATTTTATTGATAAAAATAATTTGTCTCTTTTAAAAAAAGAACTTTCTTTATATTTTAATTATTTAAATAGATTAAAAAGAATTGAGTGTTATGATATAAGTAATTTAAAAGATAAAAATCAAACTGCTTCAATGGTAGTTATGATTGATGGAATTCTTAATAAAAAAGAATACCGAAGATTTAAAATAAAAAATCAAAATTTAAAATCTGATTTTGAAAGAATTGAAGAGATAATAGAAAGAAGATTTAAAAATAAATGGAGTGATCCTGATTTAATTGTTATTGATGGAGGACGGCCTCAGCTTGAAAAATTAATTAAAATATTAGAAAAAATTGGTAAAAAAATTCCTGCTATTGGAATTGCTAAAAATCCAGATAGAATTGTTATAAAAGATAAAAATAAAAAAATTATAACAATAAAATTTCCTCAAACTCATCAAGGATTCAAATTAATTTCTCTTATTAGAGACGAAGCTCATCGTTTTGCAAAAAAATATCATATAAAATTAAGAGAAAAAGATTTTCTGATATAATTTAATTTATGAAAAAAATTTTTAGAATGATTATCTTTTCAGCAACAGCTATTTATTTGACTTCTTTATGGAATAAAGGATTTGTGATTAATTTTGATTTTTTTTCTTTTTTAAAAGCATCGCTTTTTATTGCTTTAGCTTATTATCTTATTATTCCAACATCAAAAATAATTTTTTTGCCTTTAAATTTTTTAACTTTAGGTTTATTTTCAGTTATTTTTTATGCATTAATTCTTTATTTTTTTTCTAATAATTTTGGTTTGATTACTATAAAATCATGGTATTTTTCTGGTGAAAAATTTTTAAATTTTATTATCACTCCTATGAATATAAATTATTTAGTTAATATTTTTTTATCAGCTTTTTCTATATCAACAATTATTAATTTATTAGAAAAAATTTTATGAAAAATCTTTTACTTGTAATTAATATAATTTTAAGCATTTTAATTATTATTTTTATTTTAATTCAAGGAAAAGGAGCGGGATTAGGAAGTGCTTGGGGTGGAGGAGGAGAAAGATATCAAACAAGAAGAGGAATGGAAAAAATTATTTTATGGTTAACTTCTTTTTTTATTTTTATTTTTTTTGTTATTTCAATGATTAATCTTTTTATTAAATAATTTTTTATGAATTCTAAAAAAAAGATATTTCGTTATTATTATTGGCTTTTTATTGAATTTTTTAAAAAACATATTAAATTAATTATTTTAAGTTTTTTAATTAGTTTTATTATATTTATATTTTTTTTATCGTTGTCTCCTTATATTAATTTTAATGTTTATAAAGAAAAAAAAATTGGTTTAATTGGTAATTATAAAATAGAAAATCCTCCAGATGAAATATTAAATAAAATTTCTAATGGTTTAATATCAATTGATAATAAAGGAAAAATAATGACTATTTTATCGACTCATTGGGAAATAAAAGAAGAAGGAAAAAGATATGTTTTTTATTTAAAAAATAATTTATTTTGGAACAATAATCAAAAATTTTCAGCATATGATATAAAATACAATTTTGAAGATGTTAGTATAAAAGTTATTAATGAAAGAACAATAGAATTTGTTTTAAATAAGCCATTGTCAATTTTTCCAGTTTATTTAAACAAACCAATTGTAAAATATCCTTTGATTGGTATTGGCGGTTATTATAAAACTGGAAAAATAAAGACTAAAAATAATTATTTAAAAGAAGTTTATTTAATTCCAAATATTAAAAACATACCTTCTTTAAGATATATTTTTTATCAAAATGAAAATCAATTAGTCAATGCTTATAAAAAAGGAGAAATTACTGAAATGACTGTTTTTAAAAAATCAATTGCTGAATCTTTTTCTAATTGGAAAAATACCAAAATAGAAAAAAAAGTTGATTATTCTAGATTGTTAACCATATTTTTTAACTTTAAAAATTCCATTTTTAATAATAAGAATATTCGTGATGCTTTATCGATGATAATTGATATCAAAAAACTATCTGATTATGGAGAGATAGCAAAAAGTCCAATTCCTCCAAATTCTTGGGCTTATAATCCTGATTTAAAAAATTATAATTATGATCCTGAAACCGCTAAAAAAATTATTCAAAAAGAAAGGATTGCTAGCCTTTCATCAATATTAAATTTGGTTACATTTTTTGATTATTATCAAATTGCTGATAATTTTGTTGAAGAAATGAATAAAATTGGTTTGCCGACTGAAATTAAAATTTCTTCATTTGACAAACCAGAAAATTTTGATTTACTTGTTGGATTTTTAAAAATACCTTATGATCCTGATCAATATTATTATTGGCATTCGACTCAAACAAAAGGGAATATTGGCTCTTATAAAAATCTTAAAGTTGATTTGCTTTTAGAGAAGGGAAGATCAACAGTTAATATTCAAGAAAGGGAAAAAAATTATTTTGATTTTCAAAAAGTTATTCGTGATGATCCGCCAGCTTTGTTTTTATACTTTCCTTATAGTTATAAAATTGAAAGAAAATAAGTTTTTTTTATAGAAAACACTTATGATTTTTGCTATAAATAAATTTATGAATATTTTTTTTGATCAATTTATTAAATATTTGTCAAATTTAATAAAAAAACTTTTTAGTTGTTGTAATGATTAAATATGTCTTTAACTGAGGTTTCTTATTATTTAAGAAAAGCTTTGCCTTTATTGTTGATTTTTGGAATATTTTTTTTAATTATTTTTTATTCTTTTAAATTGTTTTTATTATATTCAGAATTAAATAAACCAAAACCAGCTATTGCTCCAAAAAATTTTGGAAGAATTAATGCTCCTGAGATTTTAGATTCAACTTCAAGTGCTAATTTTTCTTTTATTTTAGATAATATTGAAGGAAAACCAGTAACAACAACAGATAGTGCAAAAGTTTATTTTGTTCCAAAGTCATCAACTCGTTTTGGTTATAGAGAAAAAATATATTTAATGGCAAAAACATTTGGATTTGATACAGAAAAAAATACTCATCGTCTTGTTGATAATTTTGCTTTTTTTGAAGATGATATTAAAAAACTTAAAATTGATATCACAAATTTTAATTTTACTTTTGAAAGTATTCCAAATAAAAATTATATTTTGAATTATCAAACACATATTCCTTCAGAAAAAGAAATCGAAAATAAAGCTATAGATTTTTTAAGAAAAATAAATAAATATCCTGATGAATTAGCTAAGGGAATATCTAAAATAATTTATATTAAATATGATCCAAATTTTGAAAGTTATGTAAATGTGGAAAATAAAAAAGATGCAAATTTAATTGAAGTTGATTTTTATCGTCAATATCCAGATGGTGTACCGGTATTTTCTCCAAAATTTTTTAATAGTCAAAACTATGTAGTTTTGATGTTTTTAAATGAAAATAATGATTATCAAGTAATTAAATCTCAAATTGCTTTTTTTGAAAAATCTGATTCTCAATATGATATTTATCCGATAAAATCTGCAGAATTAGCTTGGGAAGAGCTTATAAAAGGAAAAGGAAAAGTAGTTGCTGCCACATTAGGTAAAAAAGATATTGTTATAAAAAAAATAGAAATAGGTTATTATGATTTTGACAGCTATCAAAGTTTTTTACAGCCAGTATATCTTTTTTTAGGAGAAGATAATTTCGCCGCTTATGTTCCGGCAATTACTAGCCAGTGGCTTATTGAAAATTAAATATTTATATTTATATAATCAACGTTTTCCTTAATCCAATTTATAATATTGGCAGTATCAGCAAATCTGTTTTCACTTTTTAGAACAACAATAATAAATTGATGATTATTATTTTTATAATAAGAGATTAAATTTTCGCCGGCATTTTCAGTATAGCCAGTTTTTAATCCTCCAAGTCCAGCAATTTCTCCCAAAAGTTTATTAATATTTGTTAGATGATGAAAATATTTAAAATCAACATCAGAAATTGTTATTTCTTTTATTGAAACAATTTTTGCTAAATAAGGATTTTTTAAAAGTTCTTTTCCTGCCAAAACTAAATCAAAAGGTGTAGTGTATTGATTATTTTCTTCAAGGCCTGATGGATCAATAAAATGAGTCCTTATCATTTTTAATTCTTTTGCTTTTTTGTTCATAAGATCAATAAATTTTTCATAACCATAATTTTGAGCCAAGACATAAGCAGCATCATTGGCTGAGTGAATCAAAATTCCATAAAGAAGATTTTCAACGCTGATTTTTTCTCCAATTTGAAGATTCATAAGCTGTCCCTCACTAATTGTTTTTTTGACAGTAATTATTTGATTTGGTTTGTAAATATCATAAGCGACTAAGGCAGTGATAATTTTTGTGGTTGAAGCAGGAATGAATTTTTCTTTTGAATTTTTTTCATATATTGGCGTAAAAGAATCTAAATCAACAACATATATTCCTTTAGCAGTTGTTTCAGGAAGATAATATGGATTTTTTAAATAAGGAACTGGTTTTATTTTTATGTTTATTTTTTCTTCTTTTTTTTCAAATAAACCTCTGTTATAAGCAAAAATATTTATATAATAAGAATTTCCAGGATAAAATAAAAATAAAAGAGTATAAAAAGTAAATAAAAACCAAGATTTTTTGTTCATAAATGTTTATATTACTTTAATTCCAAGTTCTCTTAATTTTTCTTTATCAACAGGAGAAGGAGCATTCATAATTGCTGTTTTTCCGCCTGAGGTCATTGGCATAGCAATTACTTCTCTAACATTTTTTTCATTCATTATCGATGCAATTAATCTGTCAATTCCAAGAGCAATTCCGCCATGAGGAGGAGCTCCAAATCCTAAAGCTTCAATCATATGGCCAAATTTTAATTTTATTTCTTCTTCTTTTAGTCCCATAATTTCAAAAACTGCTTTTAAAGCTTGGGGTTGATGATTTCTTATTGATCCGCCGCCAACCTCATATCCATTGCAGACTAAATCGTATTGAGTAGTTAAGATATTTTCAATATTTTTTTTATTTAAAAGATCATTCATAAATTCAGGTTTGGGAGCAGAAAAAGGATTATGAGTAAAAGTCCAGCTTCCTTCTTCAGTTTTTTCAAAAAAAGGAAAATCAATTACCCAAGCAAAAGCTTGAATATTTTTTTTCTTTTCTTCATCTGTTCGCAAATCAAATTTATCAGCGCCAAATTTTTCTAAAGCTTGTTTATAGGTAAAAACAGGAAAAGGCTTTTCTTTTATTGGGATTTTAAGTTTTTGATAAACCTCAATAATCATTGTTTCAATAAGATTCATAATATCTTCTTTTTGAACAAAACTTGCCTCAATATCAAGCTGGGTAAATTCGCCGTAAGCCCGATCAGCCCGCGGGTCTTCATCACGAAAACACCTGGCAATCTGAAAATATCTTTCAATGCCAGCTACCATCAAAAGCTGTTTGTACTGCTGGGGCGATTGGGGCAAAGCATAAAATTTGCCTGGCTGAAGGCGGGAAGGAACAATAAAATCTCTTGCTCCTTCAGGAGTTGTTTCTGATAAAATCGGCGTCTCAATTTCCAGAAAATCATTTTTGAAAAAAAATTGTCTGATTGTGTCGATAAATTTGCTTCTGAAGCTTAAATTTTTATAAAGTCTTGGACGCCGGATATCAAGATAGCGGTATTTAAGTCTTACTTCTTCATCTATTTCATAGCCGTCAGTATCAACCTGAAGAGGAAGGGGAGCGGTTTTATTTAATATTTTTAATTCTTTGGCTTCAAGCTCAATTGAGCCGGTTAGAATGTTTGGATTAATTAGTTTTTCTGGTCTTTTTTTGACAATTCCTTTAATGTAAATAACATCTTCTTGGTTGATTTTTTGAAAATCTTCTGTTGTTCCAACAACTTGAATGATGTCAGTTCTGTCGCGAAGATCAATAAAAACAACACTTTTGTGTTTTCTTATTGACTGGGCCCAGCCGTAAAGCTCAACTTCCTGTCCGATTTTATTAATTGTTTGGAAAACAGACAATTTTTTCATATTAAATTATTATACTTTTTTCTCTTAAAAAAACAATTATTTTTTGGTATTATGTTTTTTAATATGATAAAAAACAGCATTAAAAAACATTTTCACCTTTACCTTATTGCCACCTTTAGGTGGGATAAAGGTTAAGGGTGAAGTGTTAAATAGTTAATTAAAATTAAAAATTCACATTTTCACCCTCCAAAAGGAGGTTTTTTTATGGGAAAAGAAATACGCGGAGATATTTGTTTAAAAAATAACTGTAGTGCTTATTGTGGAGATATAAGAATAGAATTATCCTTAGATGGGGTAAGAAATTTAAGAAAATTATGAACACTAATTACTGGATTATTTCATATAAATGATAGAAGAAATATACCTAGAGGTAGAGATAAACGCGCTTTTTATGATATGGAAGGTTCATGTGGTGCTTTAACAAACGATTTATGTAGCATTTATGAAAATAGACCTTTATCATGTAGACAATTTGAACCTGGTAGTTTGGAGTGTTTAAGAGTAAGAAAAGAAAATGGATTAGGTGATTTAAAAATTTAACTATATATTGTAACTTTCGCTAGTCAATTAGCGGAAAATTAGTTATTTGCGCTTGACAAATAGCGGAATTTAGATTTTATTTTATAATCTTTATCGTTCTTCCTCTTATTTTTTCTTTATCGCCCCATCTGTCAATTTCAATGGTGTAGACAATTTTTATTTTTTGATTGCGGGAAAGGGAGGAAAAAAGAGGAGATTGGTTAAAAGCAATAAGTTCAAGACAATTTGAAATTTGAAATTTTAAATTTGAAGAAAGGTTTTCATCTGTTACCCAGATTTTTAAATGCTCGTTTTTTTTGCCAAAGATTTTAGCGTCAAAAATTACAGCTTCGCTGTAAAAAACAGGTTGAGGGTTGCCTATTCCAAAAGGAGCAATAGACTCTATTTTTTTTGCTAAATCAAGATTTATTTTTGAGATTGGGATTTTTAAATCAGCAGTTATTTTTTTCTCTAAAATTTTTTCATTAATTTCCTCATTAGCTTTTTTTTGAGCTATTTCAATAAATTTTTTTAGCATTTTTTCCTCAATCGTAAATCCAGATGCCTGCTCATGACCGCCCACATCAACTAAAAAATCTTTTAAATTTCTTAAAAAATTAGTGATATGAAAATCTTTTATAGATCTTCCTGATCCTTTGTAGTGGCCGTCAGTTTTTGTCATTACAATTGTTGGCCGATAAAACTCTTCAGTGATTTTTGAAGCAATAAGACCAATTATTCCCTCATGCCAATTATCAGAGACTAAAATTATGATTTTTGAAATTTGAGATTTGAAATTTGAAATTTTTAATCTAGCTTCATCTACTGATTTTTCAACCAAATCCTGGCGTTCTCTATTTATTTTTCCAAGAGATAAAGCAATGTTTTTTGCTCTTTCCTCTTTTTTTGTGCATAAAAGTCTTAAAGCATCAAGAGCTGATTTTAGTCTTCCTGAGGCGTTAATTCTTGGCGCAATCATAAAGCCAATTTCATAAGGAGTGATTTTTTTTCCTTCAATTCTTGCTTCTTTTAAAATATGGATGATGCCAAATCTTTTTATTTTTGGAAAAACCTCAAGTCCATATTTGACAAGAGAGCGGGAAGCGCCGGTTAAAGGTACTAAATCAGCAATTGTTCCAATTGAGGCCAAAGACATATAATCATTTTGAAAATTATTCTCTAACAGCTGAAAATTTGAATTTTTAGATTTAAAATTTTTAAAAATTTCTTTAGCAAAAAAATAAGCCACTCCGCTTCCTGAAAGAGATGAAATATGAAAAATAGCTTCTGCTTTTGGAGTTTTTTCTGCCTTTAAATGGTGATCAGTAATGATGATTTTTATGTCTTTTTTTTGAGCGTATTCAGTCTCTTTTATTTTTGTTATACCATGGTCAACAGTTATGATTAACGATGGATTAAATTGTGAGATTACATTGTCAATTCCTTTAATTGAAAGTCCATACCCCTCTTTTATTCGGTCTGGCACATAAGGCATAACATTAAAACCCAAAAGATACAAGGTTTCCCATAAAATTGCGCCTCCTGTGATTCCATCTGCGTCATAGTCAGTGTAGACAACAACTTTTTCATTTTTATTTTTTATTTCTTTTAAAATTTTTATAACTGTTTCAAACTCTTTTTTGTAATTCTTATCAAAATCAAAAAGAGAGATTTTTAAAGGATGAGGCGGATTTAAAAAATTTTTTAGATCAGTGATTTTTCTTTTTTCAAGAATAATTTTGATAATTTCATCATTAGTGATTTTTTCATCAGATTTTATTTCTTTAAAAAAATTAATAAGCATGATTTAATCATTATAACATCTAACGCTTAACGTATAACGTGCAACATTATTCATTATTAATTTATTAAAAATTAATTAGTTTATAATGTTTAGAAGGTTTTGAGAGTTTTGCGAGTTTTGATTTTTTTGAGATTTAAGATTTAAAATCTTATTATTTTTGTTAAAATTAGTTTATGATTGTCTCAATTATTATTGGCGTTGTTATTTCAGTTGTTGTTTCTTATCTTATTATTACTTTTTTTCTTCCAAAGTTTTTAGATCAGTTTTTAAAAATCGCCAAAGAAAAATTAGGGTCAGAAAAAGATGAGATAAAAACTGATTTGGAAAACAAAAAATCAGCCATTGAAAATATTTTTAAAGAAATAAAGACATTAATTAAAGAAACTGAAGAAAAATTAGATAAGACTGATAAAGACAGAATTAGTTCTTTCTCAAAATTAAGAGAAGCTCTTGAAAATCAGCTTTTAATGACAAAAGAGCTTCGGGCAACAACTGAAAGTTTAAAGCGGGTGTTATCCAACAATCAAATGCGAGGTCAGTTTGGCGAACAAGTAGCAGAAAATCTTCTTAAAATGAGCGGATTTGTTAAAGGAGTAGATTATGACGCCAATAAAGAACAAAAATCATCCGGCACAAGACCAGATTTTGTTATTTATCTTCCCAATAAAACAAAAATCAACGTTGATGTAAAATTTCCTTATCAAAATCTTCAAAAAATGACTGAAACAGAAGATAGAGCAACAAAAAAGGAATTAGAAAAAGAGTTCGAAAAAGATGTCCGCGAGAAAGTAAAGCAAGTCTCCAACCGCGAATATATTAATCCAGATGAAAACACCGTTGATTTTGTTATTCTTTTTGTGCCAAACGAGATGATTTTTTCTTATATCTATGAAAAACTAAATGATCTTTGGCTTGAGGCATTAAAACAAAAAGTGATTTTAGCCGGTCCTTTTAGTTTTACTGCGGTTTTGCGTTTGGTACGCCAGGCATATGATAATTTTCGCTATCAAAAAAATGTTCAAAAAATCATTTCTTATATTAAAAATTTTGAAGTTGAGTTTAATAAATATAACGAAGAATTTTTAAAAATCGGAGAGAGAATAGAGTCGCTTTCAAAACAATATTATATTGTTAATACTACTCGTACTAATCAATTAGTTCGTTCAATTGAAAAAATAAAATTAGAATCAGATGAAGAAAAACCTCTTTTGATTGAAAAAAACTAGTTTTTTATATTAATCCTCCGCCG
>JAOAFI010000050.1 GCA_026416375.1 Patescibacteria group bacterium
GTTTAAATTGGATTGCGACTCAGATAATTTTTGATTCATACTAATATAAACCCAATCTACTCTAGTCGGAATGACTTCCAAGTTTAAATTGGATTGCGACTCGTGTGATGCGACGATGATTCCCCCGCCTAAGCGGGGGTCGAGTCGGAATGACCTCCAAGTTTAAATTGGATTGCGACGGAATGTTATGAGATTTCATTTGTATTAATATCATATCTATAGTCGGAATGACTTCCAAGTTTAAATTGGATTTAGATGAAATTTTTGCCTGTGGCAAAAATTAGAGTAATGTAGAATGGAAAATAGAGATTGGGGCAATGTGTGATTTATATTATGTCCCCGTAGACTTTAGCCAGCGAAGAATTGTTTGTCATTGCGAGGAAGCCGAAAGATAAGAGTTGAAAATAAAAAAGGTCTTATGAGGCTGACGAAGCAATCTTGCTTTTTACAGATGTTGTTTGCAGAGTGTTTTAAATTTGAAGATTTTAAAGTCCTTCCAGTGCCTGATTGCTCAGGGATAAACTTAAACAGGAATCCAGTATTATTGGAACATTCAAAAATGGAAAATTGAGATTAGGGTAAGGTATGTTTTGTAAAAAAAGAACATTGGAAAATCAAAATAGCTGCAGGCTTTAGCTTGTGATGTATAAAACTCGCGCTATTTTGAAATTTTACTGACAAATGGACAAAATTGATTATTCCTAATAGTATTACAAAAACCAATTGACATAAAATATAAGATTTAAACTACATTTAAAACAACATTTTATAATTTATATCACTAAATTTATAGTTTGTTATTTAAATAAACTATTATGCTTTATATAATAATTGATTAAAACTTTAACTTTACACTTCTAACGTTTTTGTTGTTAATAATTTTTTTTGTATAAAGTTTATATATACATTACTAATTTTTATATGATGATATTATTAAAAAATAATATAATACAAACTATTAACATTTCAAAATAATTATATTATATAGAAAATAAAACTTGATTTTTAAAAAAAATTTGTTAATTTATTCTTAATTCAGGTTCAGAGGAAGAACGGTGTAAATCCGTCGCAGCCCCCGCTACTGTGAGGTGGACTTTTGTTTAGAAAAAATACCACTGGCTAAAAAAGCTGGGAAGGTAAAGACAAAAGAACGAAACCAAGCCAGGAGACTTACCTGAAAATTTAAATTAAATAGAACGGAGGGTTCTTATGAATAAAAAAATTTTTATATCTACTTAACAAATCTTATAATCATTTCTTTTAAAACTTTTTTATTTAAAAAGGAGGATATCATTCTATGCAAATTACAATACCAGGCTTTCCCAGAATTGGAAAAAACAGAGAACTAAAATTTATAACTGAAAAATTTTTTAAAAAAGAGATTAATGAAAAAGTTTACTTAAATGAAATCAAAAAAATAAATCAGGAAAATATTTCAATAATGAAAAAATATCTTGATTTAATTCCGGCAAATGATTTTTCATTATATGATAATATTTTGGATTTGATGTGGGCTCTTGGTGTAGTTGAAAAAAAGTATTTGGATAATAAACTAAGCTATCTTGAAAAATATTTTGCAATTGCACGCGGTATCAAAGAAAAGAATATAGATTTGCTACCTTATGATATGAAAAAATGGTTTAATACAAATTATCATTTCATAGTTCCAAAAATTAACAATGATTTATCACTGAAAACTGATTTTTTCTTTTTAGAAAAAAATATAAATACAGCCAAGGAAATAATAAACGATTTTAAAGTTGTTTTAATAGGACCATATACATTTATAAAATTAGCAAAGATGGAAAAAGAAAATCAAAAAATAAATGAGCGAATAATTCAAAATTATATTAAATTATTAAAAAGAATAATTGAATTAAAAGTAAAAAATATACAATTAGATGAGCCATCAATTTGTTTGGACAGTAATAAAAGAGATATAAATTTGTTTAAAAACATTTACTCAGAAGTTTTAAAAGAAAAAAAAGATTCAAAAATTTTTATACAAACCTATTTTTCTTGTATAGATGAAAAATTCATCCCACAAATAAACAAATTAAATATTGATGGTTTGGGTCTTGATTTTATAGAGGGAAAAGAAAATTTGAAATTTGTAAAAAGATTGGATTTAAACAATAAATTTTTAATTGCTGGTGTAGTTAATGGAAAAAACATATGGATTAATAATTATAAAAATTCAATTGAAATTTTAAGATTGATTTTGAAAAATGTAAAAAAAGAAAATATTATGCTTTCTACACACAGTTCGTTACTTTTTGTTCCTTATACAAAAAGAAACGAAACTAAAATTCCCAATGAAATGTTAAAATTTTTATCATTTGCAGAAGAGAAAATGCAAGAATTGAAGGACCTGAAAAATTTATTACAAGAAAATAATTTATCTCAAAATAAGATATATCAAAATAATCAAAAGATTATAGATTCATTAATAAAATTAACACAATTAGAATTAAAACAAAATTTTGTTTTGAGTTTTAAAATAAAAGATTTAAATAGGAAAAGCAACATAGCAAAAAGAAAAAAAATACAAGAAAAATTTTTAAAATTACCAATTTTGCCTACAACAACGATAGGATCGTTTCCACAAACAGTGGATGTAAGAATAAAAAGAAAAGATTTTAAAGAAGGAAAAATAACTCATGAACAATATAAAAATTTTATTAAAGAAAAAATTAATGATTTAATAAAATTTCAAGAAGAAATAAAATTAGATATATTAGTTCATGGTGAGTTTGAGAGAAATGATATGGTTGAATATTTTGCAGAAAATTTACAAGGTTTTATTATTACAAATAATGGTTGGGTGCAATCATATGGAACTAGGACAACCAAGCCGCCAATTATTTTTTCATGTGTTAAAAGAAAGTATCCAATAACAGTAGAATACATAACATATGCACAAAGTTTAACTCAAAAACCAGTTAAAGCAATTTTAACCGGTCCAATTACAATAATAAATTGGTCATTCCCAAATGAATTTTTAAAAATAAAAAGTATTGCATTTTCAATTGCTCAAGCATTAAGAGAAGAGATAAATGATTTAGTAAAAAATGGTATTAAGATCATTCAAGTTGATGAGCCAGCATTACGTGAAAAACTACCATTAAAAAAGCAAAAACAAAAAGAATATCTTGATATTGCGATTAATGCTTTTAAATATTGTGTTAAAGATGTGCCTGATGAAATACAAATTCACACACATATGTGTTATAGTGAATTTAAAGACATTATAAATTGTATAGAAAAAATGGATGTAGATGTCATAAGTATAGAAGCATCGCGTTCTGATTTTTCAATTTTGAAACATTTGAAGAATTATGCCAAAAAAAGGCAAATAGGACCTGGCATATATGATGTTCATTCAACAAGAGTTCCAGATGTGAATGAATTAATAGAAAAAATAAAAATATTGATGAAAATTATAGATTATAAAAATCTTTGGATAAATCCTGATTGTGGATTAAAAACAAGAAATTGGGATGAGACGAAACAAAGTTTAAAAAACATGGTTGAAGCAAAAGAGAATATTTTAAAAAGTAAAAATTATTTTAAATAATAAAATGTTAATGAATTGTTTAGTTGAATTATCAAAAAACGATGTTGAGACATTCCATGTTTAAGTGCAACGAAAAAATCAAATAAAATCATTTTTTCCTATTAATAACATCTTATCTTTTTTCCTTTAACAAAGTGAGAATAAGTGGGATTTATTATCATTTTAAACATTTATCTACTTTCCGCGTTTTCAATTTTCTATTGTCCTATTTTTTGCATAGAAAAAAAATACGGAAAATCAAAATTGGCTAAAGGAAGAAGATTAGAAGATTTGTTTGTCATTGCGAGGAAAATAGTATTACAAAAAAACAATTGACATAAAATAAAAAAAAAGAATAATATATATATAACTTAAGATAGAGGGTGCGATGCGAGTAGAATCCTGGAGAAATTTTAATAATAATAATATATTTATATAAAAAAGGAGGAGAAAATGGGAAAGAAGTTAATAGTTATGTTAATAGTTTTAATGGTAATGACATCCTGCACAGGACCAGCAGGACCAGTAGGACCAGCAGGACCGCAGGGACCAGCAGGACCAGAGAAGCCAGGTATATATTATATCTGTCTCTTATACACATCT
>JAOAFI010000041.1 GCA_026416375.1 Patescibacteria group bacterium
ATCAAAACTCAAAAATAAAAACAACAACAGAAAACGCCAAAATTGAAATTACTGATAATCAAAATGATCCAATTGTTCAATTTAATACTAACGAAAAAGAAACATCAATATTTGGTTCATTTAATATACAATCCAATCAGCAAAAAGGAAAATTAGCTGAGATTATTTTAAAAAATCTTGAAGGAAAGAACGCTGTTATTATCGATGCTTCAGGCAATGCTTCTTTTTCTGGAAAAATTATTGCTGATTCTTTAGAAATAGAAAAAGATGCTACAATTGCTGGCGATCTTAATGCCAATAAAGCTAGTTTTTCTGGAAAATTAACAGCTAAAGAAATTGAATCAGAAAATTTAAACAACATGATTCTTCAAATAGAAAATTCTCAAAGAGATATAAATGAAATTCAAAGATTGCTTTCTGATATAAGAAATCAATCTTTTCCAAATCCTCAAAATCAAACTGATTTATCTCAAACTATAAATTTTGAAAATATAAATACAGAAAATTTAAATTCAAAATTTATTATTTCAGAAAATATGACCATTATAAATCAAGCAAATTTAAATAATTTATCTGTTTCAGGATCAATTTTAGTTAATCAATTATTTATAGAAAATAATTCAATTGTTTCTCTTGGAAATGAATTAAAACTATCATCTTTATCAACAATTAATTTTTTTGAAGATAAGGTTATTATAAGTAAAAATGGAACAATAACAACTCAAGGACAAATAATAGCCTATCAAGGAATAAAAACCAATAAAATAGAAACAATATCCTCAGATAATGATTTATTAGTTCAACTAAATAAAATCTCAAACAATAAATTAAAAATAACTAATAACACCGATGAAGTTGCTTCGATCAATGCTTCAGGAGAAGCATTTTTTAAATCATTAGCTTTAGAAAAATTCACGCCTGCTACTCCTTCATCTTCAATAATTGCCTCATCAGAAAACTTCAATAAAAATGGAATTTTTGCCCCAGCGATTGAAACATCAAATACATCAGCTGGAATCGGAATTATCCCATCAAATTCAAACGAAATAATTATATATAATAATAACGTCCGTGAAAATTCTTTAATATATATCACTCCAACAACTAATACAAACAAAACTTTTTCTGTTATAGAAAAAAAATCATGCAAAAATAACCAAACAAATCAAACATGCAAACCTTATTTTAAAGTAATAATTTCATCTATAGAAAATAAGCCAATTGAATTTAATTGGTTAATTGTAAATTAAATAAAATAATAATATAATTTAATTATGAAAATATGAAAATAAAAAAATTCTTTACATTAATGGAAATACTAATAATAATATCATTAATAATTTTGATTGGAATTATTGCTTTAATTATTTTAAATCCAAAAAAACAAATAGAAAAAGCTCACGATTCAAAAAGAAAAACAGAACTCACTCAACTTCAAAAAACACTTGAAGATTGGTACAATGATAAAAATTGTTATCCAAAACCAGAAGAAATATGTTATGAAACCAATCCAATTGAAAATTCGTGTTTTATATGCGGATCTGAAAATAATTCTCCAAATTTTAATCCTTATCTAAAAGAATTACCATGTGATCCTCAACATCCATCAAAAAAATATCTTTATGAAGTAGATGATTTAAACTGTCCAAAAAAATATTGGATTTACGCAAAACTATCAAATTCATACGACAGAATGTTAACTGAAGAAAACACTTGTTCAGGCGAAGGATGCGGGGCTGGAAATGATTGCAGTTATAATATTGCTTTTAGCAGTCCAAATACAAACATAAAAAATTGCGAAACTATAACAAATAATTATCCAACTCCAACAATACAAAACTCAAATTTATATTGTTCAAATTATAATGCTGTTTATATTATTAACAATAATATATGCAATATATGCGGAAGTTATCAATATTGTTTAAATAATAATCCGCACACAGTATTTTATATAAATTCTCAATGCACTCAAACCTGTATTAAAAATTAAAAAAATATGGAAAATTTTTTTCAAAAATTAATTAATTATTTAATATCATTAATAATTTTTTTTATACCTTTGTTTTTTCTAACAATAACATCTGATTTTTTTAATATAAATAAACAATATTTTTTAATATTATTAATATCATTAATTATTATTATTTCTCTTTTTAAAATAATAGTCACAAAGAAAATTTACTGGAAAAAAAATAATTTAGATAAATATTTATTAATTTTTTTATTTTTTTTAATTTTGTCTTTAATAATTTCATCTCCAAATAAAATTCAAGCAATAATTAATCCAAATTTTGGCCTATCAACAATATTATTTTTAATATTTTTTTATTTTTACTCTTCAAGAATAAATAATGAAAATATTTTTAAATATCCTATATTATCCTCATCAATAATAATTTCTTTAATAACAATTATTTCTTTTTTTGAACCTTTTAAAAATATAAGTCTTCCTTTATCATGGCAGTTTATAAAAAACCCATTTTTTTCTCCGATAGGATCTCAAATTGATTTAATTATTTTTTTATTATTTGTTATTTTTTATCAAATTATCTTAATTTTTAAAAATAGAAAAAATGCTTTATATTATTTATTTTTTATAATAAATTTTATTTCTTTTTTAATTGCTTTAAATAATATTTTTAAAAATCAACCAAATCTTGATATTTCGATTTACAAATCTCTTCCTCCTTTAAATATATCTTGGTATAGTGCTGTTGAAATATTAAAAAATCCACTAACGTTATTTTTTGGTGTAGGTTTAGATAATTTTTCTTCTATTTTTACAAAAGTTAAAGATATTTCTTATAATCAATCTCTTTTATGGCAAATATCTTATTTTAATTATTCACGTTCAGCAATTCTTCAAATATTTACAGAAACAGGTATTTTAGGATTAATATCATTTATTATAATTTTTTATCAATTAATAAAAAACTCATTAAAAAACAAATTTTATTTATTATTAATATTTAATTTAATATTAAGTTTTATTTTTTTTCCTATTTCTTTTATTTTATGGTTTATATTTTTCATATCAATATCAATTATTCAAAATGAAAATAATGATAAAAACAAAAATTCTTATCTAGATATTTCAGAATTTCCTTTTGTTTATTATGGAATTTTTATATTTGGATTATTAATAATAATTGGATTAAATTATTTATTATTTAGACATTATTTAAGTGATTTTTATTTTAAAAAATCAATTGATTCTATTTCTAAAAATAATTTAAAAGAAACTTATGATAATCAAAAAAAAGCGATTACTTTAAATCCTTTTATTGAAAAATATCATATTAATTTTTCTCAAACTAATTTAATTATTGCTAATAATCTAATAGAAAACTTAAAACTATCAACAAATGAAGCAAAAATTAACGATCAAGACAGACAGAATATTGCACAAGCAATTCAACAATCAATCACTTATGCTAAAGACGGCGCTGTTGGTCTTAATCCTCAAAAAGCTCAAAACTGGCAAAACTTAGCAGAAATATATAAAAACATTATTGGTTTTGCTCAAGATGCTGATGTTTTTGCTATTGCTTCATATGAAAGGGCTATTATTCTTGATCCTCAAAATCCGATTTATAGATTAAATCTTGGTGGAATACATTATATTTTAAATAAATATGAAAACGCAATAAATATTTTTATTCAAACAATAAATCTAAAACCAGATTGGCCAAATGCTCATTATAGCTTAGCTTGGTCTTATTATCAAAAAAAAGATTTTGAAAAAGCAATAAATTCTATGAATAATGTATTAAAACTCATTAATAAAGAAAAAAATAAATCAGATTGGGAAAAGGCCAATCAAGAACTAGAAATGTTTAAAAATGAATTAAAAGAAAAAGAAATAAATAGTCAATTAACTCTTCCAAAAAAACCAGAAACTATTGAACCAAAAATAAATTTATAAAATAATAAATTTATTTAAGAAAATTTAAAGGATTAAAAAGCTGTCCTCCGCTTCTGATTTCAAAATGAAGATGGGTTCCAGTTGATCTTCCAGTTGATCCCATTATTCCAATCTGTTGCCCCTGAGAGACGTAATCTCCAGAATCAACATCATATCTTGAAAGATGAGCATATAAAGTTTGATAACCATTATTATGATTAATTATTACATGACAACCATATCCCCAACCAACACAGCCAACATAAACAACTGTTCCTGAATCAGCAGCTAAAATAGGAGGCGAAGAAGGATTAGCAATATCTAAAGCTTGATGATACCAAATATAATATTGAGTTATAACTCCGCTTGTTGGCCAAATAAAATTGGAAGAACCTTTAACTCCTGCTTGAATTGAAGCAATAAATCGAGAACTTGCTGGTGCTGGAGTTGGTTTTATCACTCCTCCTGGAACAAAAATAATCTGGCCAACAGTTAAAGCAAAAGTCTCTTGATCAGCAAAATCATTCCAAATGTAATTAACAATGTTTTGAGCGTCAACTCCGTATTTTTTTGCAATCGAATAAACAGTATCGCCTGAAACTACTTTATGAACAACTCCGGTAACTGGCGGAATTTTAATCATTTGTCCTGGTTTTATAACATTTGTTTTTAAATCATTTGCCCATTTAATTGTATCAACAGATACATCAAACATTTTCGCTATTTTTTCAAGGCTATCGCCTCCTTTTACTTGATAATTTTCTATTTGTGATCTAGATTTTGCAGAAACAACCGTTCCAAGACTACTTTCATATGGATTATAAGAAATCATTCCTTCTTGATTTTCAATTGAATAATGAGATAAATCTACAAACGGAGAATTTTCAGCAATAATTGGACCACCAATTAAAGCTGATCCAATAATTAAAAAAAAAGATATATTTAAAAAAGAAGATGAATACTTTCCTCTTTTTATTATTAAAAAAGCAACAACTAAATCTTTTGTTTTTTCAAAATTCTTGCCAAAATTTAAAACTTTGTTAATAAAATATTTTTTTAAAAAAACAAAAAAATCTTTTAAATCTTGAGTCATAAATAATACTTATATTATATCATTGCCTTAGTTATTCTCTCAATGGCCGTCTCAAAAGCTGATTGTTTTAAAGAAATGTTTTTTTCTTTTGATTTCTGCCAAATAGCTTCAAACGCTCGCCTCATCATTTCTTTCAATTTTTTATTTACTTCATCTTCACTCCACCAATATCCTTGTTTTCCCTGAACCCACTCAAGATAAGAAACTGTTACTCCTCCGCTATTTGCTAAAACATCAGGAACAATAACAGTTTTATCTTTCAAATACTCATAAGCTTCTTCAGTTGTTGGTCCATTAGCCAATTCTAAAATAATTTTTGCTTTTATATTTGAAGCATTTTTTTCATTAATAACATTTTCCAAAGCTGACGGCACTAAAACATCAATATCAAGCTCTAAAAGCTCATCATTTGTTATATTTTTTCCATCAAACCCAGATAAGCTTTTATTTTTCTTTTTATATTCCATTGCTTTTTCTGGATTTAATCCTTCTTTTTTATAAATTCCTCCTTTTGAATCAGATAAGGCCACTATTCTAAAACCAGCTTCATAAGCAAGTTTGGCAAAATAATAGCCGACATTTCCAAAACCTTGAACTGCTATTGATAAATCTTCTCTTTTAAATTTTAATTTTTCAATTAAAAATTCCAAAACAAAAAGTCCTCCTCTTCCTGTTGCCTCAGTTCTCCCTAAAGATCCACCAATTTCAATTGGCTTACCAGTAAAAGTAGATGGACTTTTTACTCCTTTTATTTTTTGATATTGATCAAGCATCCAAGCCATAATTTGAGGGTTGGTATTGACATCTGGAGCTGGAATATCAATATTTTCTCCGATAAATCGAGCAATTTTCATCGTAAATGACCGGGAAAGTTTTTCAAGTTCGCTTTTTGATAAATTTTTTGGGTCAACTGCCACCCCTCCTTTTCCACCTCCATAAGGCAATCCAGCAACAGCACATTTTATTGTCATTAAAGTTGCTAAGGCTTGAACTTCTTCACGAGATGTTTCTGGATGAAAACGAATTCCACCTTTGTATGGTCCCAAAGCGCTATTATGCTGTATTCTCCAGCCTTTAAAAATTTTTTTTGTGCCGTCATCCATCGGCACTGTAAAAGAAAATTCATAGATCATCTCAGGCTCAATCAGTCTTTTTATCTTTTCATTATTTAAGTTTAATGACTGCGCTGTTTTTTTTATTAAAGCTTGAGCGCTTTCAAGCATTTTTTGACCAGGATTCATATTATTAAAATAATTAAAATTTATAAAAATTATAAATTTTCTAAATATCTTTCAACTTCTAAAGCTGTTGCTATTCCCATTCCAGAGGCTGTTCCAGCCTGCCGATATTCAAAATCAACACAGTCTCCTCCAGCAAAAACTCCAGGAATTGAAGTTACTGTCTGATAATTAAAATCAAATTTCTTAATTATTTTTTCCAATTTTTCATTTTGAATTATCATTTTGAATTTTAAATTTTGAATTTTAAATTTTGTATATTCCATTGCTATTCTTGAACTAGTGATAATATATCCTTTTTCATCCATTTCTATTTGACCTTTAAAAATATCAGTATCTGGTTTGTGACCAATAGCAACAAATACTCCATCTAATTTTAAATTTTGAATTATAATTTTTGATTTTTGATTTTTAACTTTTAATTTTATTTCTTCAACTTTATCTTTCCCTAATATACCATCAACCATAGAATTCCAAATAACCTCAATTTTGGGATTAGTAAAAACTCTCTCCTGCATTATTTTAGAAGCTCGAAAACTGTCTCGGCGATGAATGATATAGACTTTTTTAGCAAATTTTGCTAAAGTCAAAGCCTCTTCCATCGCTGTATCGCCTCCGCCAACCACTGCCACTACTTTTTCCCTGAAGAAAAATCCATCACATGTTGCACAAGCTGAGACTCCTTTTCCTCGAAGCTCTTTTTCTCCAGGAACTTCAAGCCACAAAGCTTTAGCGCCAACGGCAATGATTAAACTTTTGCTTGTATAAATTTTTCCCCCTGATTCAACTTGTTTTTCTGATATATTAAGATTGACTTTATTTATATTTTGATCTATTATTTTTGCGCCAAATTTTAGCGCTTGATCTCTCATTTTTTGGATTAATTCAGATCCCAAAATTGACTCATTTCCAGGAAAATTTTCTACTTCTGAAGTAAGCATTAACTGTCCGCCAGGAGGAGAGCCAGCAAAAATTAAAGGTTTTAGTCCTGCTCGAGCTAAATAAATACCAGCTGAAAGTCCAGACGGACCTCCGCCAATAATAATAACATTTTCCATAATTTTTAAGTTTTGATTTTTTAACTTATAAATTTATTGCTCTTTCAATCATTTTTTGTACTTGCCCAGTTTTTTCCTGAGGAATAATCCGGCAGATATCTGAAATCACCAACTCTTTTGATAAGCCGTCAATTGCTTTTTTAATTGCATTTACCTGCTGAAGAATCTCTCCACAGTCTCTTCCCTCTTTTGTCATTCGCTCAATACCCTTAAGCTGGCCGATAAGCCTATTGATTCTCGCTGAAATATTACTCATATATAAATTTTAGCAAAATTTTTAAACATTATTAATTAATACTATATACTAGTATATAGTATATTTTTTATTTTGTCAAGAAAATAAACCCGTCAACTCACTAAAACCTCTAACCCGCTAAACTTTCTAACCTTCTAAACTTGTAAACTAAAATAATAAACTTTAAAAAATAATTTTTAATAAATTAATAAATTAATTTTTATTTAATAATTAAAAATTAAAAATTTAAAATTAAAAATTAATATTTGATGTTATACGTTATATGTTAATGTTAGACGTTAGATGTTAGGTGTTATAATTTTATCTATGTATTTTTCTCTTTTTAAAATATCGCTTAGTGAATATTTTGTTTATCGACTTAATTTTATTCTTTGGCGGTTAAGAATGATGATTAATATTTTGATCCCAATATTTTTGTGGTCAAGCGTTTATGAGACAGATTT
>JAOAFI010000025.1 GCA_026416375.1 Patescibacteria group bacterium
TGATTTTAGTGTTTTTTTCTTTTATCTCTCCTTCTTCCTCATTGGTGACAATCATTCCTTTATTGACCTTAAACTCTTTAAAAAACTTTTTCAAAGCCCTTGTCTCTCTTTCAAAAGTTTTAAAATCTTTTAAGTTATGACATACCTGAACAGGCATAAGCTCATTTTTTCTTTTTAAAACAATATCTATCTCATATTTATCACGATAGTAAAAAATGTCATAACCTTGACGCTTAAAATAAAGAAAAACCATTGTCTCAAGAATCTTTCCTTTTTCTTTTTCATAGTTTAAACCGCTGTATAAACCTTGATCAAAAATATAAATTTTTTTTGGATTAACCAATTGAGCTTTTTTGGAAAAAGAATAAATTGAAGAGGTAAAAATCAGATTATTCTCTTCAAGATAAGAAAGATAATTAAAAAGAGTATCTTTAGCAATGTTTATCCCTTGATTTTTAATCATTTTGTAATATGAGGTGACTGAAAAAAGATTGCTTGTTTCTTTGATTAAAACTTTGGCAAACTCCTTGATAAAAGAGATATTGTCTATCCTGTATCTCTCAACAATATCCCGATAAATCACTAAATTAAAATACTCTTGAAGATATTTTATCTTTAAATCATCTTTTAATTCAAAAACTTGAGGCAGTCCGCCGTAATAAAAATACTCTTGATAAAATTTTTTGATTAAAAATCTTTCTCTTGAATAGTTAAAATTTTTTGAAAAAGAAACTTTTTTGTATTTTAAAAACTCAGTAAAAGAAAACGGATAAATAAAAAAAGCCATTGACCGGCCCCGAAGACTGGTGGCAATTTCATAACTTAAAAGTTTTGATGAAGATCCCGACACAAAAACATAATATCCTTTTTCCTGAAGCCGGCGGACATATTTTTCCCAAAAAGAGATATTTTGTACTTCATCCAAAAAAAACCACAAAGGCTTTTTTTCCTCCGGATAAAGCTCAAAATAAGCTTCCTCAATAGTCTCAAAATCACTTTTTTCAAAAGGCAAAAGCCTTTCATCTTCAAAGTTAATATAAATAATTTTCCTTTTATTCACTCCTTTTTTGATTAAAGATTTAATTATTTGATATAAAAAATAAGTCTTTCCGCTTCGTCTTGGACCAATAATTGAAACTGTTTGACTGCTTTCAAAAGGCACTTGATAGTCTCTTTCAACAAGCTCAATCTCATCCGGATCAAACTCTAAAATTATTTTCTTTAATAATGATTTTTTGTCCATATATATAAGGATAAAATTAATAAATTTTGTAATTATAGATAAGTATAAAAATAAAATAAATATTTGTCAATACAGTATTAAGAACAATCCTTAATAAAACTCTCCAAACCCGCAAACCTTCTAAACTCTCAAACTTAATAATAACAAACTTAATAATAAACTCGCTAAACTTTTTAAACTCATAAAGTAAATAAATAAATTCATAAATAAAAACTGATTTAATAAAAAAATAAAGAAATAATAAATTTTGTTATAATAGTTAATAAAAATAAACTAAAAAATTAATTTATGACTAAAGTTTTTGTTTATGATCCAACTGCCTTAGATAAAAAAAGCGCTGTCCGGGGTGTTGGCCGATATCTTCAGATTTTAAAAGAAAACTTTCCTGACTGGACTTTTATTAATAATATTGAAAATTTAAAATTAAAAATTAAAAATTCTATTTTTATCAATCCTTTTTTTAATTTTTTAAAACCGCCTCTTACTCTCAACCGCCTTGCCAAAAAACAAATTGCTGTTATCCATGATTTAATTCCTCTAAAATATCCTTCTTATTTTCCAGCTGGCATCCGCGGAAAAATAAATATCTTTCTTAATAAGCTGGCATTAAAAAATTATGATCTGATAATTACTGATTCCAAAGCCTCAAAAGATGATATTATCAATATTTTAAAAATTCCCGAAAATAAAATAAAAGTTGTCTATCCATGCCTTCCTCAATCATTTTTAAAATTAAAAATTGAAAATTTAAAATTGAAAATTGAAAATTATTGTCTTTATGTGGGCGATGCTACTTGGAATAAAAATTTAGTTAATTTAGCCAAAGCTATAAAAATCGCCAATGTTACTTGTGTTATGGTTGGCAAGATTTTTGAAAAAGAAAATATTAATTTAAACAAATCAATCAAAAACAAATGGCTTAAAGAATATCAACAATTTTTAAAAGAAACCGAAAATGACAAAAGATTTATTTTTGCCGGATTTTTAAAAGATGAAGAACTTATAAATTATTATCAAAATGCCAGTTTAAATATTTTGGCTTCACGCGATGAAGGTTTTGGTTTTTCTTTTTTAGAGGCTTCATCTTGCGGTTGTCCGTCAATACTTTCTAATATCAAAGTTTTCAAAGAAATTTCTCAAGAAAAATTAGATTCAAATTTTTGTTTTTTTGATCCCAATAATCCATATGATATTGCCGACAAAATAGTCCAAATTTATTTTGACAAAAAAATCCAAAAAAAATTAGCTAATGAGGCAAAAAAAATCAGCAGATTTTTTTTGCCTGAAAAATTTAAAAAAGAGTTTTTAAAAATAATCTCTGAATAATTAAAAATAAAAATTAAAAAAATGAAAAATGATTTTTTGTATTATCTTGGATTTTCTCATTTTTTAGGCATTGGGCCAATTAGATTTTTTCTTCTTAAAAAAAATTTTGGTTCGGCAAAAAATGCTTATTTAGCCAAAAAATCTGAATTAAAAGATATTTTAGGCGAAAAATTAACTGAAAAATTTATTAGTTTTCGAAACGCTTTTGATTTAGAAAAAAAATGTGAGGAAATAAAAAAGAAAGATATAAAAATCTTGACAGTTGATGATAATGGTTATCCTTCTCTTTTAAAAAATATTTCTGATCCGCCTATTTGCCTTTATATTAAGGGCAATTTTGATTTTTCCTCTTTAGAGAAGTTATTTTCAATAGCTGTTGTTGGCACAAGAAAACCAACCAATTATGGCATTCAAATTGCTAAAAAATTTTCTTTTGAACTGGCAAAAGCCGGCTTTATTATTATTTCAGGATTAGCTTATGGCATCGACACTATTGCCCATCAGTCTGCTCTTGAAGCTCAAGGAAAAACAATTGCTGTTTTAGGATGCGGAGTTGATATCATATATCCCTCAGCCAATAAAAATCTTTACGAAAAAATTATTGAAAAAAATGGCGCAATAATATCAGAATTTCCACCAGGACAAACTGTTTTAAAAGGACTTTTTGTCTCAAGAAATCGGATAATTTCAGGATTGTCAAAAGGAGTAATTGTTGTTGAAGGAACTGCTGATTCAGGATCTTTGATTACTGGAAGATATGCTGGAGAACAAGGAAAAGAAGTCTTTGCCCCGCCCTCTCCTATTACTTCAGAGCTTTCTCAAGCTCCAAATATTCTTTTAAAACAAGGGGCAAAATTAATCACTTCAGTTGAAGATATTCTTGAAGAGTTTAATTTAAAAATTGCTCCAAAAAAACAAGAAGAAATCGAAAAAAATTTTTCAGAAATTGAAAAGAGTATTTTTCAGGCTCTAAAAGAAAAACCTCTTGCTGTTGATGATCTTGTTTTAAAACTCAATCTTCCAATTAATGAAGTTTTAAAAAATTTATCAATAATGGAAATTAAAAATCTTGTCAAAAAAAATAATCAAGGATTATATGAAATAAATATTTTTTAATTATATACTTTCAAAAAGAAGACAAAGTTTTATTTTTAAAGCATTAGCAATTTTTTCAATTGTTTTTAAAGTTGGATTAGCTAAACCTTTTTCTATTCGGCAGATATATGTTCGATCAAGACCAGTTGAAAAAGAAAGATTCTCTTGAGAAATTTTTTTTCTTTCGCGAACCTTGATAATTTTTTTGCCTAGTTTTTTATAAAAAAAATTATCGCTCATTTTTGATTGATAATTTTTTTTACCTTTAAAAATTTATAAAAAAGAAGATTTTTTGTCTATGGACTATAACCTACAAAAATAATAATTTAGACTACAAGAAAGATATATTTTTTTTAATATACTATTCATCTAATTTTTTTATCCGGCGCAGATATTTTTCTTCGTTTTTGCAATAAGAATTTAAAAAACTATCAACTAAATTTTTTGCTTTTTCAAAATCTGTATAATCTGAAGCTAAAGCTAAAACATTTATATGATCATTTTCTCTAGCATGAATGATTTGTTTTTCATCAAAGCCTAAAGCACATCTTATACCTTTAAAACGATTGGCACAAATTGTCACGCCAACTCCTGAACCGCAAATAACAATCCCTAAATGATTGTCTGGATTTTGTAAAACTGCCTGGGCAACTTTTTTGGCAAAATCAGGATAATCATCTTCTGAATTGTATTCATAAGCGCCTAAATCTTCAATTCTAATATCTTTTTCATGAAGATACTCTATTATCTGATTTTTTAGTTCCAAACCCCGATGATCAGCACCAATAAAAATGGTCATAAAAATATTATAACATCAACTATTAATTTTCAATTTTCAATTTCTATTAAATTATTAATAAATTATTAATTTATTAATTATTAATTATTAAATAAAAATTAAAAATTAATTTATTAAAAATTAGTTTTTTCAAGTTTATTATTTAGTTTATGAGTTTAGAAAGTTAGAAAGTTTAGCGGGTTTAAAGAGTTAACAAATTTTAGTTTAAAGTTATAGTTTTAAGTTTTGAGTTATAGTTTTGAGTTTTAAATTTTGAGTTTTGAGTTTTTATCCGCCAACTGGCGGATTGACTTTTTAGCTTTGAGATTTAAAATAATATTATGCT
>JAOAFI010000026.1 GCA_026416375.1 Patescibacteria group bacterium
TCTTTTTCTAAAAAGATTTTCTCTAAATCCGCCAGATTTTATAAACTTTTCCTGTATTGATTTTAAAAGCTTGTCCAAAAGATACCCAGCCTTAATACAAAGAGTCACCATCAGATTAGCATATGATTCAGGAGAAGACATATAAGACTTATATATCATATAAGACTTATAAGACCTATTAGTTTTATAAGAAATAGGCTGGTTTTTGATGCTTCTTATATAAAGATTGCGGGAGTCGTCTTTGTCCCACAAAAGAAAATTGTTCTGCCTAATAAAATCTTTATAATCCTCAAGAAGCTCAGCAAAACTGGCTCGGGCTACACCTGTTAATTTGATATTGCTTTCAAAACTAGGCTCAAGAGAAGCTTCAACAATATTTTGTTTTCCGCTTCGGGAAGCTTGAATCATCTGATCATATGTTCGCGATTTTTTTGAAATATATTTTTTGCAAAAAATAACAGTCAAATCATATATCTCAACTGCCAGCCAATAAACAATAAGCGATTGATAGCCTCCTTTTTGATTGGGTATATAGGTCTTATTAGTCTTATAAGTCTTATAAATCATATAAATCATATTAGTCTTATAAACCCTATTTGTCTATGGACTATAACCTACAAAAACAACAATTAAAATTGAGCAGATAATATTGATAGTTTATAATTATCATTATTTTCGGGACGTAGTTCAGATGGCTAGAACGTACGCATGGGGTGCGTAAGGCCGGCAGTTCAAGTCTGCCCGTCCCGACTTATGAAAAACACAAAAAAACCCGAATGGGACAAATATTTTATGATGATTGCTGAGGTTGTCCGCAGGCGGGCTGATTGTTTGAGGCGCCAGGTTGGAGCAGTGATTGTCAAAGATTATCGAATCTTATCAACAGGCTACAATGGCACTCCAAGAGGAATAAAAAACTGCACTCAGGGAGGCTGTGCTCGCTGTCTTTTGCGCCATCAGGGAAAATTAAAAAGTCAGGAAAAAGAAGAGTCTTGTATCTGTCTTCACGCTGAACAAAACGCTATTATTCAAGCCTCATATCTTGGAGTCTCAACTAAAGGAGCAACTCTTTACTGCACAGCCAACCCTTGCAGTAGTTGCGCTAAAATGATTATTAATGCGGGAATTATTAAAGTTGTTTGCTGTTTTAATCATCATGACAAAGAAGGAATCAAGCTTCTTGAAAAAGCAAAGATAAAAGTTGATATTTTAAATAAAAAATAGTTATATCCCGAGGTGTCAAGTATATTCCACCTCCGAGGTGTACTTTTTAATTTTATTTTTATTTTCTTTATGAAAAAAATATTTTTTTTAATTTTTTTGATTGGATTTTTTTTCTTAAAATCTGTTTATTCTCAAGAGCCAAACAATAAATTTGGCATTCATCTGGCCCAGCCTCATTTGCAAGACTTGCCAAAAGTCAAAGAATTAGTCAACTCAAATAGAGGCGACTGGGGATATGTTACTTTAGTTATTCAAGAAAACGATAGAGACAAAAACAAATGGCAAAATATTTTTGATCACTTAAGACGCCTTCATCTTATTCCAATAATCAGGCTGGCTACTTATCCTCAAGGATCTGTTTGGGCTAGGCCAAAAAAAGAAACTATTGATGGCTGGGTTGATTTTTTAGATTCGCTTAACTGGGTGATAAAAAACCGCTATATTGTTTTATTTAATGAGCCAAATCATGGGAGCGAATGGGGAGGAGAAGTTGACCCACAAAATTATTCTGATATTGCTTTAGCTTTTTCTGAAGCCTTAAAACAAAAAAACAAAGATTTTTTTATTATGCTTGCCGGCATGGATGCCTCAGCCCCTCATTGGCCTCCTCAATATTTTGATGAGAAAATTTTTTTAGAAATTGTTTTTGATAAAAATAAAGATTTAATAAATTATCTTGATGGCTGGTCATCTCATTCTTATCCTAATCCTGGATTTTCTGGATCTCCATATGATTTTGGCAGAGGAACAATTAGAACATACGAGTGGGAACTTGATTTGTTAAGAAGTTTTGGTATTGATAAAAATTTACCTGTTTTTATAACAGAAACGGGCTGGGAAAGAAAAACCTTAAATTTTCAGGAAGCCAACAAAATAGCCAATTTTTTCAAAATTGCTTTTGAAAATGTTTGGCTTAACGATGAAAGAATTAAGGCAGTGACTCCTTTTGTTTTTGATTATCAAGCAGAACCTTTTTTGGGTTTTTCTTGGAAAAAAACAAATGAAGATGATTTTTATCCTCAATATTATCTTGTTTCTTCGATTCCGAAAATTAAAGGCAGTCCTGAGCAAATAGAAAAAGGAAAAATAGATTTTAATTTTTCAAAAGAATTAGTTGAAAATTCAATTTATCACTTTAAACTTATTCTTAAAAATCAAGGCCAGGGTTATTGGAATGATGATGAATATAATCTTGTTGTGATAAATAATCAATCTGAAAATAAAAAAAACACTGAATTTTTATCTACATATATTGGAGAAATTGAACCATTTGAAGAAAAAGAAATAGATATTTATTTAAAAACAAAAAGTCAAGGAAAAGAAAAAATAAAATTTGCTTTAGAAAAAAATAATAAAAGAATTTTGGAAAGTAAAGAATGGGATATTAATATTTTAGCGTTACCAAGCTTAAAATTTAAAATTTATTATTGGCCTTGGGGAAAACCAAATGAAGATGATTTTGAAATACAAATTTTTGATTGGCAAGAACAGCTTGTTTTTAAGAAAAAAGGAATAAAAGTCAAAAATGGAATTGGTTTTATTGATAAAATCAATAATATTACTTTAAACGATCTTTATCGGATTGTTATTATCAAGCCTGGTTTTTTGCCGCGCCAGCAGTATTTTGTTTTTCGGCCTTGGGGTAATGAAATAAAGTTTAAAAAACTTCTTCCTTTTGATAAAAACAAAGACGGAAAATTTAATTTTTTTCAGGATGTTTTAGGGCTTTTTTAAATTAATTTTTGACAAAATTTTGAAAATCTTTCCAAACCTCTTTTAATATTATCCATACTAGTAGCAAAGCTTAATCTAATATATTTATCATCTCCAAAAGCACTTCCTGGAATACTTGCTACATATGCATCTTCAAGCAATTTTTCACAAAATTTAAAAGAATTATTTATCTCTTTATTATAAAGTTTTGAAATATCAGCAAAAACATAAAAAGCTCCGTCTGGTCTTGAGGCATAAACTCCTTCAATTTTATTTAAAGAATCTACCATAAAATCTCGTCTTCTTTTATATTCAAAAATCATTTTTGGAATATGATCTTGAGGTCCGGTTAATGCTTCTAAAGCTGCTTTTTGGCCAATTGAACAAGGATTAGAAGTTGTATGATCTTGAATTTTTGATGCTGATTTAATAATTTTTTCAGGACCGGCAGCATAGCCTAATCGCCAGCCAGTCATAGCATAAGTTTTTGAAAAACCATTAATAATAATAGTTAATTTGTAAATTTCTTTTCCAAAAGAAGCAATGCTTATATGTTTTTTTCCATAAATTAATTTTTCATATATTTCATCAGAAATAACAGCAATATTATGTTTGACACAAATTTTGGCAATTTCTTTTAATTCTTTTTCATCATAAACAACTCCAGTTGGATTGTTTGGAGAATTTAAAATTAAAAGTTTTGTTTTTTTATTAATTGTTTTTTCTAAATCAGAAGCAATAATTTTAAAATTATTAGTTTTTAAAAAAACAGGTTTGCCTTGGCATAATTTAACTATTTCAACATAAGAGACCCAATAAGGAATTGGAATAATTACTTCATCATCTTTATCAATAATTGAAGCAATAATATTAAAAAGAGCTTGTTTGGCTCCGTTTGAGATTATGATTTGAGAAGGAGAATATTTTAAATTATTATCTTGATAAAATTTTTTAACAATTGCTTCTTTTAATTCAATTATTCCTGATGTGGCAGTATATTTTGTAAATCCCTCATCAATAGCTTTTTTGGCTGCTTCTTTAATATTAGCCATGGTATCAAAATCAGGCTCTCCAGCGCCAAAAGAAACAACATCTTTCCCTTGTTTTTTCATCTCTTTGGCACGGGCAGTAATTGATAAAGTTAAAGATGGTAAAATATTTTGAGCTCTTTGTGAAATTTTCATATTATGGTTTTGGTCCAGAATTTATAATTGAGTCTAATACTAATCCTTGATATTTTTTTATGTTTTCATTGAAAAGAAAAGCTAATTTTTTTGCTTCTTGTTGATATTGATTTTTATTAGTCCAGGAAAAAGATGGATCAAGAATATTTTGGTTTATCTCTGGAACAAACTCTGGCACATAAAGATTAAAAATTTTATTGTATTGGCAGGGAGTATTATCAAGCTTTCCTAAAAGAATAGCGCTTACAATATTTCTTGTTTCCTCAATTGAAATTCTTTTTCCTACTGCGTATTTTCCACCGATCCAGCCGGTATTGATCAAAAAAACTTTTATTTCATATTTTTTTAAATATTTTTTTAAAAGATTAAGATAAACCATTGGTTTTAAAGGCATAAAAGGAGCGCCAAAATAAGCCGAAAATGTTGGTTGAGGTTCTTTTATTCCTCTTTCAGTGCCGGCTAATTTTGAGGTATAGCCAGAGAGAAAATGATAGCAGGCTTGATTTAGATTTAATTTGGCTATCGGAGGCATTACTCCTTGGGCATCGGCTGTTAAAAAAATAATATATTTTGGATGAGGCCCGATTCCTGAGGCGATGCTGTTTTCTATGAAAGATAAAGGATAAGCAGCTCGAGTGTTTTCTGTGTGCCGGCTGTCTTCAAAATCAATATTGCCTTGATTATCAATAACAACATTTTCAAGCAAAGCATTTTTTCTATTGACTGCTTTCCAAATTTGAGGCTCAGATTCTTTTTTTAATCCAATACATTTAGCATAACAGCCTCCTTCAAGATTAAATATTCCTTCATTGCTTAAAGCATGTTCATCATCACCAATAAGCTTTCGGGAGATATCTGCTGAAAGAGTAGTTTTTCCTGTTCCTGAAAGACCAAAAAATAAAGCTGACTCTTTTTCATAAATATCAGTATTAGCACTGCAGTGCATTGAAAAAACGCCATTTTCCGGCAGATAATAATTAGTAAAAGTAAAAACACTTTTTTTTATTTCGCCTAAATATTTTGTTCCGCCAATTAAGATAATTTTTTTTTCTAAATTAAGAATAATAAAAATTTCAGATTTAGTCGCCTCAATTGATGGATCAGCATAAACAGATGGAAAAGCATAAAGAGTCAAATCAGGAGAGAAATTTTTTAGCTGGTTTTTATCAAGATTTCTAAACATATATGAGGCAAAAAGAGCTTGATGGGCATACTGAAAATATCCTCGAAGTTTTAATGAATATTTTTCTGATGCGCTGACAATTGAATCAACAACATATACTTCTTTTTGAGTATTTAAAAAATTAATAATTTTATGATATAAAAGTTCAAATGATTTTTCACTTATTGGCTGATTATGAGGGCCCCAATTGATTTTATTATGGATTTTTGGAGTGTCAACAATATATTTGTCTTTTGGAGATCTGCCGGTAAATTTTCCGGTATAAACAATTAAGGCTCCAGTTTTTGACTGAATTACTTCATGGTTTTCAAGCGCTTTTTTAGCCAAAGCGCTTACAGATAAATTGCGGATAATATTTTTTCCGCTTTTCATAAATTAATGATATATTTTTATTTTATTTTTTCAAGCGATTTAAATAAAATATTTAATTATAAAATTTTAAAAAATAATAAAAAAAGTTATTAAATATATAAATTTTTAAATTTTAATTGTTTTTTTTAAAAAATTTTTTTATAATATTTTATGGTAGGAGAAAAATTTTGTGATCTTCACCTTCATCTTGGAGCTTCTGTGACTCCTCATTTTTTATGGGAATTAGCTCACCAGCAGGGAATAAATACTAAAGAAAAAAATTATTTTAAATTTATTAAAAATTTTAAAATCAAAAAAACAACAAGTGATAAATATTTAAAACGTATTGATAAAAAAAATAGTTCTCCTTTTGATATTTCTCAAAAAATTCAATCTTCTCCTGAAGCAGTTGAAAAATGTGTTCATTATGTTATAAGCAAACAGTACCGCGATTATAATGTTTGTCAAATTGAGATTCGTTTTAATCCTTTGTTTAGAAATAGAAATGGAGAGTTTGATGTTGATAAAATAATATTTTCTGCTTTATCTGGAATGCATCGAGCAATGATTGATTATCCTGTTAAAGCTGGATTAATTTTAGAAACAGACAGACAATTTTCTTATGAAAAACATAAAATCATTTTTGAAAAAGCAGTTAAATATAAAAAGCTTGGAATTGTTGGCGTTGATGTTTCTGGCCCAAATCCTTCTTCTGGTTTTAGTATAGATATGTTTATTGAGCTTTTTTCTTTTGTTAAAAAACAAGGACTAAAAACAACTTTTCATACTGGCGAATTTACTTCAGTAGAAGAAGTATGGCAAGTAATTGAAAAAATAAAACCAGATAGGATAGGTCATGGAATAGCCTCAATAAATGATAAAGAGTTGATGAAAGAGATTGCCAAAAGAAAAATTGTTCTTGAGATTTGTCCGACTTCAAATATTAAAACTCAAGTTGTTTCTTCCTGGGAAAAAATGGGACAAATAATTAATATTTTTATAAAAAATAAAGTTCTTTTTACTATTAACTCAGATGGTCCTGAGTTTTTTGGAATGAGTATTAAAGATGAGTTTAAAAATCTTTTAAAAAGAAAAATTATTGATGAGAGAAAAATAAAAGAAATTATTAGTTTTTCTTTTAAAGCTAGTTTTATATGATAGATAAAATTTTAAAACAAAAGATAAAAAAAATAAAAGAAGGTTTGACATTTGATGATATTCTACTTTTGCCTGGTTACACTGATTTTAAAAGATCTGAAGTTGATTTAAAAACAATTCTTCATCCAAAAATTGTCTTAAAGGTTCCAATTATTTCTTCGCCGATGGATAAAGTGACTGAGGCAAAAATGGCTAAAGAAATGGCAAAAAATGGCGGGCTTGGAATTATTCATCGAAATCTTTCAGTTTTATCTCAATTTAAAATGGTTGATTCAGTAAAAAAAGAAAAAAATTTTGATAAAGATAAAGCTTCTTTGGATGATAAAAAAAGACTTTTAGTTGGGGCAGCTGTTGGAGTTGGAGAAGATTTTTTTCAAAGAGTGAAAGCTTTATCTGAAGCTGATGTTGACATTTTGGTTATTGATTCAGGCCATGGTTATTCTTCATTTATCAAAGAAGCAGTTTTATATATTAAAAAAAATTATCCAAAAATAGTGATTATGGCTGGAAATGTTGCTACCTTAGAGGGAGCTTATTTTTTAACAAAAATAGGAGTTGATATTTTAAGAGTCGGCATGGGTCCTGGAAGCATTTGTACAACAAGAATAGTTACTGGCATGGGAGTACCTCAGCTGACAGCAATTGCCGAAGCTGTTTTTGGATCAAAAAACAAAGCTTCAATTGTTGCTGATGGCGGGATAAAACAGTTTGGCGATATTGCTAAAGCTTTGGCTTTTGGGGCCAAAGCAGTGATGCTTGGATCTCTTTTGGCAGGATGCGATGAGTCGCCTGGAGAAATAGTTGAAATAAACTCTCAAAAATATAAAAAATATCGAGGGATGGGATCAATTTCAGCAATGAAAAAAGGAGGCGCTGAAAGATACGGCCAAAAAAAAGAAACTTCAGAAAAAAAATTAATTGCTGAAGGAGTTGAGGGATTAGTAAAATATCGGGGAAAAGTCTCTGAATATCTTTTTCAGCTTGCTGGATCTTTAAAATCAAGTTTTTATTATATTGGCGCTAGAAATATTAATGATTTTTTCAAAAAAGCTCATTTTATAAAAATTACCCCATCATCACTTATTGAAAGTCATCCGCATAGTTTAAAAATTACAGATTCAGGAATGAATTATAATTTATAAAATTTTATTATGATTATTATTGTTGATTTTGGCTCTCAAACAACTCATTTAATAAAAAGAAGATTAGAATGGCTTGGTTTTGAGGCGAAAATTGTTTCTTCAAAAGAAAACTTAAATTCTATATTAAAATCTGATTTATGCAGAGGAATAATTCTCTCAGGCGGTCCATCAAGTGTTTATGAAAAAAATGCTCCTTTAATTGATAAAAAAATTTTTGATTATAAGATACCAATTTTAGGTATTTGTTATGGAATGCAGTTGATTGCTTATTTGCTTGATGGCCAGGTTACATCTCATCAAAGAGAATATGGGCCTCAAAATTTAAACATAATTGATAAAAAAAGCCATCTTTTTAAAAATATTCCTTCCAAATTTAGTGTTTGGATGTCTCATGGCGATCAAGTAGTAAAACTTCCAAAAAATTTTAAAATAATTGCTTCAACTGAAAAACTAAAAGAAGCTGCTATTGAAAATGATTTAAAAAAAATATATGGAGTTCAATTTCATCCAGAAATTTATCATACAGAAAATGGCTCTGAGATTTTAAAAAATTTTGCTCAAAATATCTGCGCAATTGCTCCAAAAAAAAATATTTTTCAAATTGAAAACTTAATTGAAAAAATAAAAAATGAGTGGCTAAATCAAGGAAAAGGAAAGATTATTTCAGCGGTTTCTGGAGGCATTGATTCAACTGTGGCAACTTTCATTGTTGCTAAAGCTTTAAAAAAAGAAATAATTCCTATTTTTGTTGATAGTGGTTTGTTAAGAGAGGAAACAAAAAATAAAATTAAAGATATTTTTAAAAGTGTTGATTTAAAGCCTAAAATTATCAATGCCAGAAAAATTTTTTTAAAAAAATTAAAAGGAGTTGTTGATCCAGAAAAAAAGAGAAAAATAATCGGCAAAACTTATATTGAGATTTTTGAAAAAGAAGCAAAAAAGATAAAAAATGCTAAATTTTTAATTCAGGGAACAATATATTCAGACGTTGTTGAAAGCGGACACTCAGATAATAAATCAGCTGTTATCAAATCTCATCATAATGTTGGTGGATTGCCAAAAAAAATGAAATTAAAATTAATTGAGCCTCTTAGATATTTTTACAAAGATGAAGTAAGAATGATTGGCCGATTTTTAAACTTGCCAAAAGAGATTGTTGATGCTCAACCTTTTCCTGGTCCAGGTTTTGCTATAAGAATTATTGGAGAGGTTAATAAAAAAAGACTTGATTTAATAAAAAAAATTGATGAAGTTTTGAATAATATTTTAAAAAAGCATAATCTTTATGAAAAGATTTTTCAAAGTTTTCCAATATTGACAGGAATAAAAAGCACAGCTGTTAAAGGAGACGGCAGAGTTTATGGAGAAGTGATTGGAATAAGAATTTATGAAAGCACTGATATTATGAGTGCTTCTTGGGCAAAAATTCCCTATGAAGTTTTAAATGAAATTGCTCAAGAAATTAATCAAAAATTTTCTCAAGTTTCAAGAGTTGTTTATGATATTTCGACCAAACCTCCTTCAACTATGGAATGGGAATAATTTTTATTTTTTCAACTGATTTTTGATTGAGGCAATAATTTCCTCAACCTCTTCATTGCTTGCCAAATAATATTTTTTTGTTTTTTTTCCGTTTTCAAACTCATAAACAAGCGGAATACAATAGGGGATATTAACAGAGACAATCTCTTCATTAGTTAGATTATCTAAATATTTTACAAGAGCTCTGATTGAGTTGCTGTGGCCTGAAAAAATAATATTTTTGCCCTCTTTTAATTTTGGTTCAATCTCTTTTTGAAAATATGGTACTACCCGGTTATAAGTATTTTTTAAAGATTCGCCGTTTGGTGGAGCTACATCATAGCTTCGCCTCCATAAATTAACTTGTTTTTCGCCATAAATTTTTACCATTTCCGGCTTTTCTTTTCCTTGAAGATCTCCATAATGCCGTTCATTTAAATGCCAGTCGCGGATGACTGTTAAGTTTTTTTGATTAATTACTTCAAGTACAATTTCTAAAGTTTTGTAGCTTCTTTTTAAAACTGAGGCATATCCAAGGTCAAATTTAATGTTTTTTTCCTTAAGGCGGACAGCATATTTTTTAGTCATTTCAACTCCTTCAGGTACCAGATCAATATCAGTCCATCCAGTAAATTTTTTAGTCCATTCAGTTAATCCATGACGAACAATAACAAGATAGTTCATAATAATATTTTAAAAATAAAATTATAAATTATTTTCAATTTCAATTAATCGGTTATATTTTGCTAGTCTTTCGCTTCGGCTCATTGATCCGGTTTTGATAAAATCAGCCGCGCATCCATAAGCCAAATCAGCAATAAAAGAGTCTTCAGTTTCTCCTGACCGATGAGAAATAGCGACTTTCCAGGCTGCTTTTTTGGCTAAATTAATTGATTGGGCAGTTTCATAAATCGTTCCTATTTGATTTGGTTTGATTAAGACTGCATTTGATATTTTTTCTTTAATTGCTTTTTTGATTAACACAGGATCAGTGGTATAAATATCATCGCCAATAACAATTGAGCCGATTTTTTCAGTAAATTTTTTAAATCCGCTCCAGTCGTTTTCAGCAAAAGGATCCTCAAATGAGAATATTTGATATTTTTCTTTTAACTTTTGATAATAATCGCTAAGTTCATCGTTTGTCATTTTTTTATTTTCTTTTTTGAAAAAGTAAAGTCTATCTTGATAAAACTCTGAAGCAGCGCTGTCTAAGGCAAGATTAAAATCAACATTATTTTTATATCCCAAATCAAAAGCTGATTTTAAGATTTCTTCAAGTACTTGTTTATTTGATGAAAGAGCCGGCGAGTATCCGCCTTCATCGCCAACTAAAGTTGAAAGTTTTTTTTCTTTAAGATTTTTGCCTAATTGCTGGAAAATTTCTGATGCAGTTCTAACAGCTTCGCTTGGTTTATTTGAAACAGGCGAAATCATAAATTCCTGAATATCAAAGTTCCAGCCGGCATGTTTTCCGCCGTTTATAACATTAACCATTAATCTTGGGAAACTTGGCGCAATATTTGAAAAATATATTTGATTAATTATCTGCCAAAGAGGTTTTTTTAAAGCTAGAGAATAAACTCTAAGAAGAGCTTGAGAAACAGATAAAATTGAGTTGGCGCCAAGATTTGATTTATTTTTTGTTCCATCAATTTCAATCATCATTTTGTCAATTTTTTCAAAAGAAGAGTCATCAAGGGTTTGTCCAATTAATTTTGGAGCAATTATTTTGTTGACATTTTCAACTGCCTTTAAAACTCCTAATCCGTGATATCTTTTTTTATTATTGTCTCGAAGCTCTAATGCTTCGTTTGATCCTGTTGAGGCGCCGGATGGAATTGATGAAGATGAAAAAATATCATTATCTAAAAAAATAAAAGTTCTAATTGTTGGCCTGCCTCTTGAGTCTAAAATTTCAATAGCTTTGATATTTTTGATTTTCATAAATTTTTCATAAATTTTTAATTTTTTAATTTTAAAATTTTTAAAAAATCAATTCTTCTTTTAATTTCATCTTCATTTTTTATTTTTGCCAAAAAACTTCCAGGACAGACAACATCAGGCAAAAATTTTTGTTTTAAAATTATTGGCAATGTTTTATCATTTATTCCTCCGTCTAAAAAAATTTTATTCCTATAACTAAAATTTTTTAATTGTTCAATTTTCTTTAGCGTTTTTTCAATAAAGGGATTTCCTTGTGCTCCTGGATTGACTGACATTATTTGAATAGCTTTTATGATTTTTAGATTGTATTTTTTTGCTAAACTATCAATTTTATTTTGAGGATTAATTGCTAATCCTATAATAAAATCATTTTTATTGTTTTTAAAATAATTTTTTTCAGGCATTAAATCATAATGAATAAAGACATTTTTTATTTTTATTTTATTTTTGAATTCAAAAAGTTTTTTAATATTTTCTTGATAATTTTTTGTCATTAAATGAAAGTCAAAAGAGAGATTGTTAAATATTGATTGTTGACTAATAAATTGGTCAAGAAAATCATCAAGAGAAGCAGTTTTATTTTTGACATACATGCCGTCAGCAAAATCAAGCTGGAACCAGGAAAAATATTTTGAAAGTTTTTTTATTGTTTGAAAATAATCATTAATAGTTTTTTCAAGAATTGACGGACAAATATCCATAGATTTATTTTATCAAATTTGATAAAATTTTATTTATTTTTTAATTTTTTATAATTATGGATAAAAATAAAATTATTAAAAAATTAACTGAATTTATAAAAATTGAATCAGTTTCAACTGATAAAAAAAGAATTGGACAAATATTAAAAGCAGTTGATTTTATTAAAAGTGAATTAAAATCTCTTGGATTTAAAATTCAAATTTTTGAAAAAAAAGATTTTCCGCCTCTTATAATAGCTAAGAAAACAATTTCTTCGCAGGCGAAAACTTTGGGTTTTTATGCTCATTATGATGTTCAACCTGAGGATCCAGTAGATAAATGGTTGAGTCAACCTTTTAAACTAACAGAAAAAAATAATCGTTTTTATGCTAGAGGGATTGCTGATGATAAAGGACATCTTTTTCAGATTATTCAAGGAGCTAAAAACCTAATTGAAAAAAACGAATTAAAAAACAATCTTGTTTTTATTTTTGAAGGAGAGGAGGAAATTGGCAGTGTTCATTTTGAAGAATTAATAAAAAAAGATAAAGAGATAAAAAAAATTGATGTTTTTTATATTGTTGATATGGGCGTAAAAGATAAAGATACCGCTCAAATATTTTATGGCTTGAGAGGAATTGCTGAGTTTGAATTAAAAGTAAAAGTAGCTGAAAATGATATGCATTCTGGAGTTTATGGTAATTTAGTTTATAATCCAGTTCAAGTAATTGCTAATTTATTAACAAAAATAAAATCAGATAAATTAAAAATTAATATTCCTGGTTTTTATGATGATGTTGTTAAAGTTTCCAAAGAAGAGATTGAGATTTTGAAAAAAACTGGCCCATATGAGGCAAAAATTTATCCATCATTTGATGTTAATGGAATTATTTCTGGTTTTACTCAAGAGGGAATAAAGACAATTATTCCATCAGAGGCAATAGTTAAATTTTCTACTCGTTTAGTACCAAATCAAAATTATAAAAAAATTGAAAAAATAGTTGTTGATTTTATTAAAAAAAATCTGCCTAAAGAAGTAAAATATGAGATAAAAACTTTTTATGGAAGTAATTCTTTTTACACTAGTTTTGAAAATGAATTTGTAAAAAAAACAGCTCAAATTTTAAAAAAATATTTTAAAAATGAAGTTTTATACAATCGATCAGGTGGTTCAGTAGCTGCTTCAGAAATAATTTATCGTGTTTATAAAAAACCAGTGATTTTAATTGGTTTTATTAATCCAGACAGCAATCTTCATGCCCCAAATGAAAATTTTGACAAAAACTTATTTTTTAAAGGAATTGAAGCAATTCAATCAATAATGAATTTAGAATAATTAGAATAAAATTATCTATTTTAAAAATTCTATTTTTAACACGATTGGATGAAAGATAGAACTTTTTTAGGCATAATTTAAGAATTTTAATTTGTTTTTATCTTAAATAATTTTTCTGCGTTTTTTGTTGTTGTTTCTGCTAATTTTTTAAATGAAATTTTTTTAATTTCACAGATTTTTTCAGCAATAATTTTTAAGTTTTTTGGTTCGTTTGGAAAATAATCTTTTTTTGTTTTTTTAAAAGGAGATAAAAAAGGAGCATCAGTTTCAAGGACTAAAAGCTCAAGGGGGATTTTTTTTACAAAATTTTGTTTTGTCTTTGAATAAAAAATATCTCCGTCAACACCAATAAAAATTTTATTTTTTATAGCAAAATCAAGAATTTTATTTTGAGGTTCACAACAATGAAAAACAAGATTTAAATTATCAATAAGAGATTGATTATCAGAAAATATTTTTAAAATTTCATCAGTTGCTTGACGATTATGGATAATAGCTGATTTTTTATATTTTTTAGCTAATTTTAATTGATTGATAAAAATAATTTTTTGTAATTCTAAAAAATTTTTATCAATTTGATAGCTTTCATATTTTGTATTTTGATAAGTGTGTTTATCAATTCCTATTTCGCCAATAGCAACAATTTTTTTGTTTTCTGATAACATTTTTTCAATTTGTGATAAATCTTTTTGATAGTTGATATTTGATAATTGATATTTTTTTACATGATGAGGATGAATGCCGACTGAAGCATAAATTCTTTCTAATTTATTAGCAATCTCAACTGCTTTTTTTGAAGTATTAATATCAGTTCCTGGAATAACAATATTTTTTATTCCAGTTTTTTTTGCTTCATCAATAACTTTTTTAACAATATTATCAAAAGCTTTAAAATTTAAATGACAATGAGTATCAAAAAGCATAATATTATTTTAAATCTCAAAGCTAAAAAGTCAATCCGCCAGTTGGCGGATAAAAACTCAAAACTCAAAATTTAAAACTCAAAACTATAACTCAAAACTTAAAACTATAACTTTAAACTAAAATTTGTTAACTCTATAAACTCACTAACTTTTTAAATTCTCAAACTTAATAAT
>JAOAFI010000028.1 GCA_026416375.1 Patescibacteria group bacterium
TCTTTTAAAAAAACAAGAGACATTTTAGTTATTACTGGATCTTTTTATTTGTTAGGAGAAATTTATAAATTTATAAAAGATTAAAATCATGATCCATCAAGAATATCAATACTTAAATCTTTTAAAAGATATTTTGGAAAACGGTGTTAGGAAAGTTGATCGTGGGACAGGCGATGTTTCTTATTCTGTTTTTGGCCGGCAGATAAGATTTGATTTATCAAAAGGCGAGTTTCCGCTTTTAACAACAAAAAAAGTTTATTGGAAAGGAGTTTTACATGAGCTTTATTGGTTTTTATCAGGCCAGACAAACATCCGTTATTTGGTCTTAAACAATGTTCATATTTGGGATGATTACCCGTATAAGATTTATAAATTAAAAGTTAAAAATCAAAAGTTAAAAGTTTTGGAAAAAGAGGAATTTATTGAAAGAATTCGTACCGATGAAAAGTTTGCGAAAAAATGGGGAGAACTGCCAAAGATTTATGGCGAGATGTGGAGGCGCTGGCCGACCCGCTACGGCAAAACCATTGATCAGCTTAAATGGGCAATTAATGAAATTAAAGATGATTCATCAGCTCATAATGCGATTGTCACTTCTTGGAATCCAGAATATCTTTATACAATGGCCCGCTACGAGGACACTTCTCATTTTCCAATTTGCCACAATATGTATCAGCTGAATGTTAATAATGAAAAATTGTCTTTGCAGCTTTATCAGCGAAGCGCTGATGTATTTTTAGGAGTGCCTTTTAATATTGCCTCATATGCTTTACTGTTGTTAATTATTGCTAAAATTACTGGTTATCAGCCGGGAGAATTTATCCATACTTTTGGCGATGTTCATATTTATGAAAATCATATTGATGCAGTTAAGGAGCAGTTAAAAAGAAAACCATTTTCTTTTCCAAAAATTAAATTTAATCATGATTTTTTTGACATTGATGATTTTAAGCCAGAATATATTGAGCTTGTTGATTACCAGTTTCATCCGTCAATTAAAGCTTCCTTAAGTGTCAGCGGAGGGTATTATGAAAAAAATAAAAAATAAACCGATAATCTCAATGATTTCTGCAATGGATGAAAATAGAGGAATTGGTTATAAAAATAAGATTCCTTGGCACATAAAAGAAGATTTAATTCGTTTTAAAAAATTGACTGAGGGCAAGACTATTATTATCGGCAGACGGACTTTTGAATCGCTTTTAGATTATTATAAAAACTCAAAACGCCCTTTTCCAAAAAGAAAAACAATTGTTATTACCTCTCAAAAAAACTATCAATATCAATCTTATCAAAAAATTAGTGATTTATATTTTGTTTCCTCTTTTGCTGAGGCTTTAGATTTAGCTAAAAAGATTGAAAAAAATGAGATTTTTATTGCCGGCGGAGCAAAAGTGTTTGAGGAGGGAATAAAATATGCTCAAAAGCTTTATTTAACAATTGTTAAAGGAGTTTATCAAGCTGATGCTTTTTTTCCTGAATTTAGAGATTTTAAAATAATTGCAAAAGAAGAAAAAAAAGACGATAAATATAATTATCAATTTTTACTACTTGAAAAGTAATTTTTTTGTTATACTTTTTATATGTCTAATTTTACTCCATTAAAATTTGAAAAAGGAAAAGGAGTTAAATCCAAAGATAAAAATATTTTTAGCAAAAAGTTTTTTTTGATTGGCAATTTAATTTTAGTGGTCTTAATAGCTATTATTGGAGGAGTTTATTATTATAATAATTTAATCTCTACAAAACAAAGAGCAGTTGGACCAGGAGAATGTATGTGTAAAGATAATAAAGGCAATCCTGCAGGTTTGGGTACATGTAATGGAAAAGAATGTAAATGTCCAGCTGGTCTTTCTGTTAGAAATAATAGATGCGGAGAAACATTACCTCCTGAGATTCAAAATAAACAATGTTCTGAAATAGATAATGTGACAGAATGTAATACTTCTTGTTCTCCTATAAAACAACATAATGGAAAATCCTATGCATGCAAATGGATTGGCAATTCTTGTACTGAATCTTCAAAAACATGCGAAGAAAAAAAAGAAGATCTTATTGAAAATGCTAAGAATGTTACTGATTGTCAAAATGCAGGTGGAATTTGGTGTTCAGGGGTTGATTATTTTAAAAAAAACTATAATTTTTGTATTACACAAAAAAATAATTGTAAAAATGAGGCATTAAAACGAGGATATGTTTTTTCTTATTGTGTAATGGATGATTTCAACTCTAGTTCTAGTCCTACTCTTATACCATGTGAATCATTTGTAAGATGTGAAAACGATATTTTTAAAAAATTTAAATGTAGTTTTGAAGATTATAATAAAGTTAAAGTATGTGATGATAGAACTCCTAATGTTGAAATAAGCTATGATTCTGATGTTCCTAATTGTTTTTGCGGAATAATTCAAATTGATTCTGCAAATCGAAATTTAAGTTGTTTTAATCATATGAGTTTTTTTAGTAAATGTGGTTGTGAAAATGATGATTTTGAAATTGAAATACCTTCTGTTTTTCCAACAATACCAATACCGTCTATTACTATTACAATAACCCCAACACGAACCCCAACTCCAACAACGCCTCCAAATCAACCAACAAATACTCCAACCCCAACCAATCCAAACGCACCAACTCCAACCCCAACAGAAATAATTGTTGTTAGAGCAACAAATACACCAGGACCCTCATCAACATCAACACCAATTCAACAAATTCTTCAAACAGGAAATGTAAAATCTTCATGGATTTTTGCTGTGCCAATTGCTATAATTCTTCTTGGGCTTTTGTTGTAAAATAAATAATAAATGGATAAAAATCTTTATGATTACAAGTTACTGGAAAATTTATTAGCAAAAAAGCCGGCAGTTCCAAGAGATTTTTCAAAATTATTCGTTTATGATACAAAAACCAATAAGATTTTTTTTGACAAATTTTTAAACCTTAATAAATACCTACCTCAAAACTCATTTTTAGTCTTAAATAATACTAAAGTGATGCCGGCAAGAGTAACTCTTAAAAAAGAAAACGGAGGATTAATTAAAGCACTTTTTTTTGTCAATGAATTTTTTAAAAATTCAAAACAAATAAAATTTTTAATTGATAAAAAAATTAATGTTGGCGAAAAAGTTTTTTTTAATAAACAAGATTTTTTAAAAATTGTTAGCCAAGATAAAAATATTTTTACAGGAAAATTTGATTTTTCAATTGAAAGATTTTATTTTTTGCTTGAAAAATATGGGCAGATGCCGATTCCTTTATATCTTCGAAAAACTTCTCTTGAAAAACGCGATCTTTTTAAAAAATATCAGACAATTTTTGCTCAAAAAAAAGGTTCAATTGCGGCTCCAACTGC
>JAOAFI010000038.1 GCA_026416375.1 Patescibacteria group bacterium
AATATTCCCATTCCTAAAAAAAATGATAAAACTACATATATCAATGTTTTTGAAATACAAAATTTATCTTGTTTCATAATCTTTATTTTTCTTTTTCACCCCCTTTCATTTTTTTAAACTTTTAATTTTTCTCCAATTAATAAATAGAGTAAAACAAAAAATAAAAAAAATCAAGAGTCCAACATCTAATTTTTGATTTTTAACTTTTAATTTATATTTCTATTGTCATTCTGAATTTGTTTCAGAATCTTTTTTATTTTTTTATTAAATTAGTTTAGCGAGTTTAGAAAGCTTAGCGGGTTTTGCAGATTTTAAGAGTTTTACTAAGGACTGTACTCAAAAGGACAATTCTTTTTTTCACTTTTTTCAGCCAAATGACGGATGAGTTTTGAATTTAATATTTAATATTTGATATTTAATATTTTATATTTTATATTTATATTATGGTTTACGGCTTAACAATAAATGAACAAAACTTTGCTCCGGCAAAAATCAGCTCAATATCAACATTTGTCAACATATTTCTTCCTCTTCTGACAGCCGGCGCTGCTTTAGCATGTCTAATAATGGCTTTTTATGGCGCTTATCTTTATTTAACAAACGGAGATAAACCAGATGTCTTAAAAAAAGCTCAAGGAATAATTATTTATGCTTTTATTGGCTTAATAATTGTTATCTCAAGTTTTGTGGCTGTCCAGCTTTTGGGAAAAATTTTTGGAATTGATAAAATTATTTAAAAAATATGAATTTTTTAGCAGAAGATATCAGTGATATTTTTGGTGAAATTACTCCTCCTCAAGCAATGAATTTTGGAGGAGATGATCCAGCTCTTGGATTAAGTAATCTTATCTCTTTTGGTATTAGGCTTTTTATTATTGTTGCGGGAATGTTTTTGCTTTTATATCTTTTGTGGGGTGCATTTGACTGGATCTCCTCAGGAGGCGAAAAAGAAAAAATCACCAAAGCTCAAAACAAAATCACCAATGCTTTAATTGGTATGGTTTTAATTTTTGCTATTCTTGTGATTTTTAATGTATTTGCCGGCAATATGCTTAGAATTATTGAGGTTGGACCAAACGGCGAATGGAGCTTTAAACTGCCTACTTTAAGATAAAAAAACTAATCAATCTTATATATCTTGTTTTTTATCAAAACATATATTTTTTCCTTATAGACAAAAAAATCATCTGCTTTTGAAAAAATTTCTGAAGACACCTGTTCTATATAATCGCCTGTTTTTGATAAAATATAAACTGCTCCTCTAAGCTTGTCCAGCAAATAAATTTTTTCTAAATCTTTATTAGTAAAAATTTTATTAAAATTAAAATCAGACAAAGGCAAATTAAAATTAAAAGATTCTCTTTTGCCAGAAATATATTTATAAATATTTTTTTTAGAAGATAAATATATTGAACCATCAATTGAAAAAGAATTAATTTCTGATAAATCAATTGATTCTCCCTTATTAAAATAGGAAATTTTTTGAGAAAAACTATCAGATGTTTTTATATATTTCCAAATTTCATCTTTTTCTTTATCAAGAAGATATAAATTATTGTTATAAACAAAAACATCAATAATTTCTCCCCAATCTTTATCATTTTCAATAATTTTTATTGGTTTTTCTAAATTATTAATCTGATAAATTCCTAAATTTTTTATATAAAAAAATATTTTTTCATCATTAGAAAAAATCAAACTAATTGATTTTGTTTCTTTTAAGTCAATTTTTTCAAGCGATTTTTTTTCTAAAAAAAACTTATAAATTAAATTTTTCTTTTTATCAAAAATATAAACAATATTAGAATTTAAATAAATTTTTTCTCCTAATGCATCTTTGTTATCAAGTGAAAGATCAAAAAATTCTTGAAAAGATGTTTTCCTAGTTTTAAAAATCTCATTTTCTGTTTCTTTAATAATTTTATCAATTTCTTCTATTTTCTTATTTTTAATATTAAGTTTTTCTGATTCTTTTTTTATACTTTCAAGTTCATTTTTGCTTTCTTCAATCAAAATTAAAGCTCTTTGATTGTTTAAAAAAGACACTTCTTCAGCCATTTGAAGTTTTTGTAAGATTATTTCTTTTGACTGATTTATTCTTTTATCAATTAATAATTTATTTTTTCTATTTATTCCTGTAAAAGTACTCCAGACTAAAATAAAAAAAATAAAAATAGCAGTAAAAATAGTTAATTTTTTTCGGCTATTTTTTATATCATTAAAAAAAAGATTTTTTTTATTTTCTGTTTCTTTAATGTTTTCTTCTTTTTTACTTATTATTTTTTTATTAAAAAATTCAATAAACAAACAAGCTGAAGCATTATTATTTTTATTTTTTAAAAAAAGAGAAATTTTTTCAGTTATTTTTTGAGGATTATAGTTGCAGATTTCTAGCTCTTGTTTTATCTTGTCTTCTCCTCCAATTAGATTTAAAAAATTAGAACTAGTAAAAATAAAAAAATCTCCATTGCTAATTATTCCAGAAGCAATATTATCATCTTTAATAAGACAGCCAAAATTATTATTTTTTTTAATATATATTTGACCTTTGTTAATAGTCTTTACATAAAGAATGTTTTCTTTAAGATATCCAGAAGATAAAGAAAAATTTGAAGATAAATTATTTTTTTTAATAAAATTAAAAATAAAATTATCAAATTCAAACAAAGAATTTATCAAATATTTATTTCTAAAAGTTTTTGTTTTTATAATGTCTTTTAAATCGTCAATAATTTTGTAACCTTCAAATTCATTTATTCCAGAATAAATTTCTAAACATAAAAAAAAATTATTTTCAACTAAAACATAAAAAAAACCCTCTTTTTTTTGTTTTTCTAAATAAAAAGAAAAATTTAAATCAAACATTTTAAATTAAAAAAACAGAAAAAATTAATAAAATAAAACCAACAAATATTTGTATTAAAGACAAAAAAATAACAAAATTATTAAGATTATCTTCAAGAGTTTTTGACATAATTTTTATATGCTTTAAAGCAACTAAAGAATATAAAATATAAATAAAAGATAAAATAATTAAACTAATTTTTAAAAAAAAATTAAAAAAATCTCTAAATGAAAAAAAATTAAAAAAATTATCCATTTTTTTTATTTAATAATTTATTAATTTCACTGACAATAAAAGAAGGATGAGGAATATCATGAAATTCTATATAATTTTCCATTCCAGCTGTCTGAACATATATTGATCCAAAATCAAAAATAGAACCAAAATAACCTGCTCCTTTTATTGTAATATCTTCTATCTTATCAAGGCGAGCAGTTGTTATTTCTCTATACAAAACACCATTAAAATCAATATCTATTAATCTTCTATTTGTTAATATTCCAACATTAAAATACCAATTAACAAAATTAATCCAAAAAAATGAAAAAATAAAAGCAAGACAAAAAAAATTAAAAACAAATATTTGATTAAAATTTAAAAATTGAGGTAAAAAAAAATTAAAAAATATTAATAAAATAGTAAATAAAAAAATATCTAAAATAGATTTAATTTGTGTAAAAGGATGAGCTCTTAAAAGAAAAATTATTTTTTCTCCTTCTTCATAAGTTTCAAATTTAATATTAGGATAAATCAAATAAGAAAAAAATAATTGATTTGTTTTTTTCTTGTTGTTTTCCATTTATAAATATTATATACTATATATTGTCCCGGTTATTAAAGCGACTTGGAACCACCCTTCCTCATCCCGAACAAGGAAGTGAAACGAGTCAGCGCCGATGATACTTCCCGATTTATTCGGGAGGGAAAGTAGGTCATAGCCGGGGCTTTTTTTATTATAAAATTTAATAATTAATTATATTTTTTACAATTTTTAATTAAATCCTTTAAATTTATTTCTTGAGAAAAATAAAATTTTGATATTTTTTCAAGCTCATTTATATCCATATCCAAATAATTTTCAATAAAAGGAATATAAAAAGAAATGTCTTGTTTTTGAGTTTTATTTGTTTTTAAATTTTTTATTTCAAGAAAAATCTTTTTTTTATTTATCTCTATTTTATACTTATTAAAATCAAATTCATAATAACAAATCCAATGATCATTTAAATCAATTCCAATATTATTTAATTTTTTCGATGGTAAGAGTATTCTTGAAGGTTTTATAGAAATTAAAGAAAAATTTTTTTTATCAAAATTATTATTTTTTTTTGGCTGATTAAATTTAATTATTAAAACAAAAATAATAATTAATATTGAAAAAATTATTGTTATTTTAGAAAAATAATAAAAAAAATTACTCATAAAAAAATTATATCAAAGCTAAATTAAATAATTTTTGGTAAAATATAAAATATTAATTTTTAATTTTTGAATTTTAACTTTTAATTTATTTGGGGAGTGGTGTAACGGTAACACACTTGCCTTTGGAGCAAGGTACTCTAGGTTCGAATCCTAGCTCCCCAACAAAACTCTTGAAAATAAAAAAATATATATATAAAATTTTTTTATGATAAAAAAAATAATTTTAATCTCCATATTTTTTTTAATATTTTCAAATATTAAAATTTATTCTCAAGAAATTGAAAAATCTCAAAGATGGGTATGTTTAAATGCAGTTAGAAATGAAGATCACTCAGCTGAAGTCTCTGTTGATCCTCAAAATAAATTATTACCAAACTCAGATACTTATATTTTTGAATGTTTAGCAAATAATGATATTTTCCAAGAAATATGCACAAGCGGAAATGCAGAATTAGATGAAGAGGTATTTAAACAAAGAAATGTAGATATTATAAAATCAATGGTTGAAGAATATAATAGTTATTCAACTTTAGATTCAAATCCAATAAAAAGCGACAGCAACGGAATGATAAAAAATTTTACTTGGGTTACTGATACGCCAGGATATTATTTTTCAAGAAGATTTTTAGCTTTAAATTATTTTACAGCAGAAAAAAGTACTCCTGCAGAAGGAAATGATCAAACTCAAAAATTATCAAAATTTTCTTTTGAAGAAGCAATAAATAACTCTGATTGTATAACAATTTCATGGGATCCTTATGGAAGAGTTTTTGACTCAAAAACATTAGAGCCAATTTCAAAAGCAAAAGTAACTCTTTTAGTAAAAAGAGATAATAATCAATTTACTCCAATAACACGTCAAGATATCTTAGGAGGAAATATTATTAATCCTCAAACAACGTTAGAAGATGGTTATTTTAATTTTGTTGTTCCTGATGGAGATTATAAATTAATAGTTGAAGCACCAAATTATAATTTTCCAGCAAAAATAGAGGATATAAACAAAAATTATAAAAGTATTTATTCTGATATTTATCCATCAACAACAGGAGAAATAATTTATCAAAGAGGAAAAATTCAACATAGAGATATACCAATAAACTCAAATGGACAATCTCAAAATAATAATCCTAAAATAATGGAATATTTTTATAATTTAGATAAAAAATCATCAACAATAATTATTAAAGGAAGATCATCTCATCCTTTTTCTTTAATAAAAGCATATAGCATAAAATACGATTCTCTATCAAACACTAATATAAGAAATAGACTTTTAACAGAAAAACCAATAAAAACAGATAAATTTGGAAATTTTAATATTAAAATATCACAAATAAAATTTGAAAATAATGAATTTTTTGGTGATTTAACTGTAGAAAAAAATAATTTAAATAATGAAAAAGAAATTTCTAGTTCATTAATTTCTTTTATAAAAATCTTTTTTAATAAATTTATAAAAGAAACCAATGCTCAAAATATATCAACAAGTTTAAGATTTGAACCTATTTTAAATTATATAGAAGGTTATGCTTATGATGAAAATAAAAAACCTATTCCAAATGCAGAAGTTTATATATTTTTAAATTTTTCTAAAGATCCATATTATAAAACTCAAGCAGATGAAAAAGGATATTTTAAAATAGATAGTTCTTTTTTGCCATCAATGCCTTATAAAATTATTTTTAAAGATAAATTTTCAAAAAAAGAAATAAAAAAAACTTCTTCATCTTTTATAAAAGAAAATTACGAATTTTTAAATAAAAATAAAGTAAATTTAAACAAATTAAAAATAACAGAAGAAAAAAATAGTTTAAACAATCTTGATAATAAAAATAATATAAAACAAATTACAAATTTTATAATTCCAAAAAACAATAAAGAAAAAAGCCAATATTTTAATAATATAAACAACAATCAAAACAATCAAAAAACAACAAAAAACAACCAAGAAAAAATAAAAAATAACTTTTTTATTATAATAATAATTTTGTTTATTTTAATACTTTCTTCATCTTTAATAATTTTTTATTATTTAAAAAATAAAAAAAGCTTTTAATTATTTTTATTTTCTATTCTTTTTGCTACTCTTCTTTTAACTAAAGAAAGAATTTTTTTTCTTATTCTAAGATTTAAAGGAGTTACTTCAAGATATTCATCTTCAGCAATAAAATCAAGACATTGTTCAAGGGTCATTTTTACTGCTGGAATCAAAGGAATAGAAACTCCTTCTCCTGCTGACCGATTATTAGTTAATTTTTTTTCTTTACAGACATTCACTTCAATATCAAATTCTCTTGTTCCAATTCCAACAACCATCCCTTCATAAATTTTTTCTCCTGGAGAAACAAAAAGAGTTCCTCGTTCTTGAGCATTTATTAACCCATATGTTACTGCTTCTCCTGATTTAACAGCAACCAAAGCCCCATTCCTTAATGATTCTATCTTTTTGCCTTTTGGAAAATAACCTAAAAAATAAGTGCTCATTATTGCTGTTCCTCTGGTTTTTGTCATTAATATCGATCTTATTCCAAGTAAATTATTATCAGAAATTTTATATTTTAATCTTATATTATTTTCTTTTGTTATCATATCTAAAAGTTCTCCTTTTCTTTTTCCAAATTCTTCAGTTATTTCTCCCATAAATTCTTTATCACAATCAATTGTTACTTCTTCGTAAGGTTCAAATTCTACTCCATTTATATTTTTATAAATCACTTGTGGTTTTGATATTTGAAGTTCAAAACCTTCCCTTCTCATTGTCTCAATCAAAATAGAAAGATGAAGTTCGCCTCTTCCAGAAACGACAAAATTATTTTCTTCAAAATTTTCCTCTATTTTTAATCCTAAATTAATTTGTTTTTCTTTTAAAAGTCTTTCTTTTATTTGTCTTGAAGTGACAAATTTTCCTTCTTTTCCAGCAAAAGGAGAAGTATTTGAACCTATTGTTATTTTTATTGTTGGTTCATCAATTTTTATTTTTGGAAGACTAAAAGGATAAGATTGATGAGTAATTGTTTGACCAATATTTATTTCTGAAATTCCTGCTATTCCAACTATGTCTCCTGAAATTATTTCATCAACTTCTTTTTTTTCTAATCCTTCAAAGGTATAAAGCTTTTGAGCTTTAAAATTTCCCAAAATTTTATTTTCATCAACCAAACAAATTGTTTCATTTTTTTTTAAGATTCCTTGATTTACTCTTCCAATACAAATTCTACCAACATAATTATCCCAATCTAAATTAGAAATTAACATTTGAAAAGGCCTATTTACATCTTTAGATGAATTAGGAATTTCTTTTATAATTGTTTCAAATAAAGGCAAAACATCATTATTTAAATCTGAAGAATATTTTTTTGGAAGATGATAAAAGATTTTTCCATCTTTGCCAACTGCATAAAGAGTTGAAAAATGAAGTTGGTCTTCTTTATTAGCTAATTCAAGAAATAAATTTTCAACTTGATTCAATATTTCTAAAGGTCTAGCGTCTCTTTTATCAATTTTATTGATAATTAAAATTATTTTTAAATTTGCCTCTAATGCTTTTTTTAATACAAATTTTGTTTGAGGAAGAGGTCCTTCTGCAGAATCAACTAATAAGATTGCTCCATCTGCCATATTAATTGTTCTTTCCACTTCTCCTCCAAAATCAGAATGACCAGGAGTATCAATAATATTAATTTTAACTCCTTTATAAAATATTGATGTATTTTTAGCTAAAATTGTAATTCCTTTTTCTTTTTCTAAAACATTTGAATCCATAATTAAATTCTCATTCATCTCTTTTTGATTTTGTCTAAAAATATGAGATTGTTTTAACATGGCATCAACTAAAGTAGTTTTTCCATGATCAACATGAGCAATAATAGCTACATTCCTAATATCCATAAATAAAATAATCAAAATTTAAATAATAAAAATAAACCCGACATTAAGTCGGGATTATTTTTATTATACTATTTTTTTTAAAAATAATGTTATTAAATCTTATTCATTTTTATTTTTTAAAGGTAAAGAAAAATTCTTTATCTCTTCTGTTTCTCTTATTTCTTTTAAATCTTTATCCCAAACACCTTTTATTCTTACTTTATCATTTACTTTAATATCCTCCCATTTAATTATTTCTTCTTTTTTATTTTTCAAATTTGTTTTTTCACTCAAATAAACCTTAAGTTCTCCTCTTTTGGCTGTTTTAACTATCAAATAATTTTGAGAAACAGTTGTTGCTTCACCAAAAAATACTCCCCATCGGCGCTGAATTGATAAATTTCTTATTAAAACTGCCTCAATTGTGTTTTTTTCTTCATTAGTAAATTTCCCAATAACCAAAACTTCATTGTCAACCTTAAATTCTTTTAAAGTACTTTTTCCCCAAAATTTTCGCCTTAATTGGGTTCTTTCAGTAATATTAACTTGATATTGTTTTTGATCATTTGTTGTTATTTTTAAATAATTTTCGCCTATTTCTATTATTTTTCCTTTTATTTTTGCTTCAAATTTAAGATTTTTAACTTTTTCTTTTATCTGATTTTTTATCTCTTCTAATAATCCCTTATTTTTTTCTCTTATCTCGTTTTTTATTTCATTTCTTTCTATTAAGTTAGTTGCTTGATTAACTTTTTCTCTTATTTGTTCTTTTGTTTCCTGCCTTATTGCTGATATTGTTGGCTCAATTTCTTTTTTTATTGTTTGAATTGTTGGTTTAATTTCTTTTTTAATAATATTTCTCACAGACTCAGCATAAATATTTGAATTAATTGAATTAAATATAAAAATTGCAAATAAAATAAAAAACAATGTTTTTTTTGTCATAGTTTTAAAAAATTTCTAACTATATATTAATATGCTTTTTTTATAAAAAAAGTTTCATTCAATACTTTTAAGTTGAACAATTAACGATTTTTCCACATAATCCCCTTGATCATCATTAACAATAATAGTAATTTCATTTTCTCCCTCATCAAGATTATAATTTAAAGAAAAATTTCCTCTACTGTCAGTCTTAATTGATTTTTCATTAATAAAAACTTCTGCGTTTGGTAAGGTTTTTCCTTCAATAGTTATTTCTTGTTGATTAAAAATCTGATTTTCTTTTGGACTTGTTATTTCTAAAAATAAATTCTGATTGTCTTTTTTTTCAACACTTTTATTATTATTGTTTTTTATTAATTCTTTTTTTTCTTGTTCATTTTGAAAAACGTTTTTTAAATTATCTTTTTTAAGATTTTCAAAATTAATTTTTTTGCCTTTTAAATAATAAAATCCAAAAAATAAAAAAATAAAAATAACAAAAACAAAAATTATTTTTTTCATATTTTTTTGATAAATTTTAAAAAACTAATAATTTTGTTTTTTAATCTATAAAAGTTTTTTAAAACATACAAAAAAAAGCCAAAAAATAAAAACAAAAACAAAAAAAATAATCCAAGATAAACTTTTGGTATTTGAAGATAAAATATATAAAAAGAATCAAAAAAATATTTTTTCCAGACTTCTTTATCTTCAAAAAAAATCTGAAAAAAATCAGTTAATCTTTCTTCTTTTATTATCTCAAAAACAATTGATGAAAAAATAAATAAAGAAAAAAATAAAAAAATAAAAATTAATCCTTTAATAATAATTTCAAAAATTGTTTTTTTAAATTCAATCTTATAAATATTTTTTATAATTTTTTTTTCTAAGTTTTTCATATTAAAAATATTTAATTTTAATTTTTTCTCTTCCTCTTTTTATTATAGTCTTAATTGTATTTAAAGACTTTTTAAATTTTTTAGCAATTTCTTGATACGAATATCCTTCAGCTAACATCAAAAAAATTTCTCTTTCTTCTTTTTTTAATTTTTTCAATAAAATCATTTTAACATCAAAATCTTCAATAAAATCTTCTATTCTATCTTTTATGCGATCGTTGCAAAAATAGAACTTCTCATTAAAAGAAAAAAATTTTTTTTTAGAACGATAAAACATTTTAAGCTCATTTTTTGCTATTTGGTATAAATAAGGTTCAATTGGTTTATTTTCATCAAATCTATTAATTGATTTATAAAATGATATAAATACATTTTGAGTTAAATCTTCAGTATCTTCCTTTTTTAAGACTTTCTTTTTTATATATTGATAAATTTTTGAAGTATATTTTTTAACAATTATTTCAAAATAATCTATTTGGCCGTTTTTTATTTTTAAAATTATTTCTTTATCACTCATATATCTGATAAAATTATAATCTATGAAACAAGGAAAAATACTGCTTATTGGACGGCCAAATGTCGGCAAATCAACCTTTTTAAATAATCTTATTGGCCAAAAAGTCGCTATTACCTCTCCCAAACCGCAAACGACTCGCTTTCCAATAAA